>PTLB01000049.1 GCA_002938255.1 Alphaproteobacteria bacterium MarineAlpha5_Bin3
TCGCTGGATCATACTTTTATTTAGATAATTATGAATTAAGCATTAAATATATTAAACAGTGCTTGAAAAAAGATCCTCAAAATGATGAATTTAAAAAATTATATAAATATATAAAAAATAATGATGGTGATGTGCAGGCTAAATATAATTATGCTTACATGCATCATCAAATTGGCAATATTAAAACAGCAATACAATGTTATACTGAGGTAGCAGAACTAAGCAAAAACCAGTGGAAATCCAGACAAAATTTAGCACTCATATATTTAGATACGAAACAATATTCTAAGGCTTTAAAGTTTATAAACGAAGTTTTACTAATAAAAGAAAATTATCAACCTGCTCTTCGGGACAAGGCACTTATTCTTTTCCAATTAAATCAATTAGATGAAGCTCTAATAAAGATAAAAGAATCTATAAAATTAAATAATAAGGATTACATCGCTTACAATACCATGGGTTTAATATTGTTGCGCATGTTAAAAAAAGATGAAGCGAGAAAAATTTTTATTGAGGCAATAAAAATAAACAAAGATTATGCCCCGTCATTTAGTAATCTGGGACGATGCTATGAAATGCTCAACATGCCAGAAGAATCTTTGAAATGTTTTGAACAGGCTATAGTAATTGATCCAAACTCATTTATTGTTTTAAATAATTTAGCAGGCTATTACTTGGATAAAGGTTTATATAAAAAAGGATTACAACTCTATCAAAAAGCTAACTCGATCAATTCATCAGATCTGACTGTTCTTGCTAACATCGCTGGATCATACTTTTATTTAGATAATTATGAATTAAGCATTAAATATATTAAACAGTGCTTGAAAAAAGATCCTCAGAATGATGAATTTAAAAAATTATACTCTCTTATACTATTTAAGGTGGGTGAATATGAACAGGCATGGTCATATCATGAGGGTAGATTAAGATTATCAACATATTTTTATAACGAAGACTCACAAAAAATAAAAAAATTTCTTACTTATAACAAGGAATTGTTACTAGAAAATAAAATCTTAATAATAAAAGAACAAGGTATAGGTGATGAAATTTTATTTTCTTCCATTTATCCTGAATTATTAAATAATTTTAAAAATGTTAAAATTGAATCAGATCCGAAATTAATACCTTTATTTAAAAAAAGTATGTCCATGTCAAACAATAATATTTTTTATCCTTTAGGTAGTTTTTCAAATAGTGAAGAAAAATTAAAGAAATTTGATAGAGTTTTGTATGCTGGTAGTTTGGGAAAAAAATTTAGACTAAAAAACTCTGATTTTTCATCAAAGCCTTACTTAAATACAGAAGATGACGAAATAACAAGAATCGAAAATGAAATAAATAATATAGATCATAATTATAAAATTGGAATTTCATGGAAAAGTTTTCGCAAAAAAAAATCAATTGGCTTGATAAAATCAATGGAGCTTAATGATTTTCAGTCTTTGATTAATTTGCCTAAATTTACTTTCATTAATCTTCAATATGGAGATATTAAGCAAGAAATTTTAGAATTTAACAAAAACAATAATAAGATTCACACAATAGAATCTGTTGATATGTATGATGATCTTATTGCTTTGGCAGCTTTACTAAAAAATCTTAACTTATTTATTTCCACTAGCAATACAACAGCTCACTTAGCAGGAGCGCTAGGCGTTGAAACATGGTTAATCAAACCAAAAAATCATGCTTCTTTTTTTTATTGGAATCAAGTGTCAGATCGAACTCCATGGTATGGTAGTATTAAACTATATGATGGTAATAAAAATACAGATAAAATTGTAGAGGATATAAAAATTGACTTATTAAAAAAATTTAATCTTAAATGATAAATTTATTCTTTAAATATAGATCTCTTTCTTGTAGCCACTCTTTAGCAAATTCAACATCTTGCCATTCATCAAACCAGGGACCCCCTCGTGTATAATGAATTGCATAAGGATGCGATTTATTAGAATTGGATGTCCATCCCTCTAGCCAATTCCATCTTTCATCCAATGAACCTATTTCATCATCGTTTAACCATTTAAATTGATGCAAAAAAGATCCTGACTCAGAATTAACAAGATCAATATTTAATTTCTTATTGCTAGGATGTTCACAATTAAAAACTATAAAACTAGACCAATTTTTTCTTGGATATATGGTTTGTTTTTGCCCATCCATTTTATGTCTTTCTTTTGGTTTATAATCATGTTGAACACAATAAACAGCCTTAGAATCATTAATATCCTTAAAGAGATTTGCTATATCTTCCAAGAATATAAAATCACAATCACAAAAAATAGCCCATCCTTTATAATTCATTAAAGCTGGTATTAAAAAGCGCGTGTAAGTAAATTCAGTTGAGGCTAGTGGGTCTTTTGCACGATGATAAAAATTTTTTGCTATAAGTTCATCAATTTTTAATGAAATAATTTTTAAATTAATTGAGGATTTTCTTAACAACGAATTTTTACAAACTCTATACGCAATATCTTCTTTAGAATCATAGCCGATAAAAAAATTTAAATTGTTAATTTCCATTTATTTTTAATCCTTCATATATTTCCAATGAATCTAACATTATAGGTTGTCGCCATTCAAGAGAATTAAAATATCCTGCTTCAGAAACTGAAGACCATGTCTGTTGGCTCTTTTTTGAAATTGTACAAATCCAAATATTATTTGCTGCACCGTCTTTAGCTCGTTGTGTCCAAGCGTTAATTTTTTGAACATCCCCGGAATCTCCCTCTTCAATTTTAGCCATTAATAAACATACTTCTTTTTTTGGTCTAACATCTAATAAATCTTTTATTTGATTTCTTGCGTCATCCCATTTTTTGCTTTCAACAAATGCCTCAACCATCAATATTATAGATTCCTCATTTTTGTAAGAAGCCCCGGCAATATACTTTACTAATTCTGACATTTCAATTTCAAGGTGTGCTGCTAGACTTAATATTGATTCCTTGTATTCTGCATTGGGCAGTTCATTCCATGCTTTTTTAATAGATTTTTTTGCAAGATTATAATTTTTATTCTGAATTAATAAATTAATATATAATTTTATATATGGAGGAAAATTTTTTCTAAACTTAAGAGCCTTTTGCATATATTTTAAAGACTCTTCTATTTCACTTAGCTGTTTAATTTTTGCAATTTCAAAAAATCCTATAGATTTATTTTCTTCATAAACTTTTTTATCTATTATTTTTTTTGAAAAAGCTCTATCGGAAATAATTAAAAGCTGTTGCCAATTATTCGTTTTAGCTATTATACTTACCAAGGTATCATATATTTTTTCAATGAACGGATTATTATTAAATAATCTTTCACCATATATAAACGCATGATGATAATCTTGCGCTCTGAGATATTGCTCCATCATACCTCTATAACCTAAATTTTCAGTATGTTTATTCTTACTCATATTTTCGTAAACAACACTTAATTCATCATATTTTTTTTCAACCTTAAAAATTTCCGACTTAAGAAGAAGAACCAACGATGGATTATCATCTAGATGATTAGATATTTTTTTACTCTCTAAAATTGCTCTTTTGTAATCTTTATTAGCTAGTGCAATTATCCCGCTTACAAAAGCGTTGTATCCCTTTTCTTTATTTTGAAGTTTTTTTATTGCTATAAATTTTGAAAAACTAAATTTTGTTTTAAAATAAAATGTCTGTAACAAAAAGATTAATACAAAAAAAATAAGGAGGGGTATAAATATATAAGTGGATGAAACTGAATAGATAAAATCTTTGATTTCAAAAGAAATAATAAATGAATTATTAAAAACAACTAAAACTAAAATTAGTATTATAGATGTCTGAACTGTTATAGAAAGGATTCTAAACAAGTTAACTTACCTTTTCAATTAAAGACTTAAATTCTAAATAAATTTTTACTTGTTCAACCCATTCAGTAAAAAACATATCATTTTCTTTAATAAGTAAAATTTGGTCTAATGATTGTTGAATATTTCTAATTTCTAAATTCTTTTTAGCTCGCATTAGTATATTTAGATCTTCATTTTCATAAATTGTCAAATTGCTTGGTTGAATACTTACAAACTTTAATAAAAAATTAATTACATAATTTTGATTATTTTTTGCAAATTTTGTTTTTACAAACTCTCTTGCTAAATCATCAAAAATTTTTTCAAGATTCTTAAAACCATAAAATTTTTTTAGTTCTAATAAACTAATTTTTTCAAATATTTCTTCTTTATTTGGCTTCAACAAATCTTCTAATAACAAAATTTCATTTCTTACACTCCCCCCATTTTCATATTTTATAAAAATAAGTTTAATAAGAGTAGGAATTTGTCTTGATTCAATTGAACGCGAATCAGTATTCACTTCATTATCAATATTTTTTAGATTTAATGTTAATTTATCAACTTGTTTTTGTAATTCCTCATTCAATTTTATTAAATTTTCAATGTCTTCTTTATAATTAGCGTTCTTTGTATCAGTATCTTTTTGTAAAAGAATTTTTTTGATTTCATCTATGGACTTGTCGGTATCATTGATTTTCTTAACAATTTTTTCAAAATTGTTATAATTAAGCATAACGTCGCTCGATAAAGAAGATATTTTATTTTCTAAATTTACATTATTGTCATCAATTCCTTGATATGACTTAAAAAAAGCGTATCCCATTACTATAATAATCAGGAATAATACTAAACTTGTTGTTAACTTAGAAAAAATATAGAAATATTCAGTAATTTTAGTCATATGGAGATTATTTTACCATTATTGCTTGGTTGTTTCACAGTATAAATTAAAATGGTTCTTATAAAATGCTAGTATTTGCAGTAGAAACTTCGTGTGACGAAACCTCAGTTTGCATCTTAAACAAAGATAAAAAAATATTAAGTCATATAACTTATTCACAAGAAGAACATAAAAAGTTTGGTGGCGTAATACCCGAATTGGCCTCAAGGGCGCATTTACAAATCCTCCAAAAGATATCTAGAAATGCATTAATTGAAGCAAATATTGATATTAATGATATTGATATATTCTGTTCAACGTGTGGACCTGGTCTTATTGGGGGTTTGCTAGTCGGCTCAACATTTACCAAATCTCTTGCAATTGGATTAAACAAACCCTTTGTTCCAATTAATCACTTGGAGGGACACCTGTTATCAACAACCTTTAATAATAAAGTAAAATATCCCTATATTGCCTTTTTGCTTACAGGCGGCCATACACAAATCTATCTCATAAAATCAATTAATAATTATATATTGTTAGGAGAGACTCTGGATGATGCTGTAGGTGAAGCATTCGATAAAGTAGCAAAACTTCTTAAAATGCCCTATCCGGGTGGACCAGAAATTGAAAATAAAGCTAAATCAGGAAATAAATCAGCATTTGATCTTCCGCACCCACTACATAAAAACAAAGGCTTAAATTTTTCTTTTTCAGGAATTAAAACAGCTATCAATTTAATTATTAGTAAAAATAAGAATATAGATGAAAAATTTATATCAGACGTAGCAGCTTCTTTTCAAGAAATCGTAATAAAAATTATAGAATCAAAAATTTTATTAACATTAGAATATTTAAAAAAAAGAAAAATTAATATTTCACAAATATCACTTGTTGGCGGGGTTGCGGCAAATCAATTTATTTATGAAAAAATTAAAAAAATTGCACATGATCATACATGTTCTATTATTATGCCTCCTAAATATATGTTAAGTGATAATGCAGCTATGATAGGATGGGCATGCATACAAAAATATTTATTAAATGAATTTTCAGATCTGTATTTTAAAGTAAATCCAAGATTAACTATAAAAGACAGCAATTAATGAATTATTGGCTTTTAAAATCAGAGCCAAGTACATGGTCATGGGATGATCAATCAAAAGTTAAAAAGGAGATGTGGGATGGTGTGAGAAACTACCAGGCTCGTAATAATTTAATGAAAATGAAAAAAGGTGATTTATGTTTTTTTTATCATTCTGTGAATGAAAAAAAAATTGTTGGCATTGCGGAAGTTGTAAAAGAACATTATCCTGATCCTACTGACATAACAAACAAATTTGTTGTTGTTGATATTAAAACCAAAAAGAAACTTAAAAATTCAGTTTCTCTGAAGCAGATCAAGTCGCAAAAAAAATTATCTCATTTAGCTTTGATTAAACAAAGTAGATTATCAGTGATGCCTATTGATGAAGAATCCTGGTATCTTATTAACAAAATGGCAACTTAATCTCTGACCTATGTCTAAAAAAATCTTTTGGATAGCCTCATACCCTAAGAGTGGGAACACTCTTATTAGAGCTATTTTAGCTTCGTTATTTTTTACTAAAGATGGCATTTTTTCTTTTGAAATTTTGAAAAAAATTTTATTATTTGAAAATTTCCAAAATTTAAATTTTATTAAGAAAGAAAATATTCAAGATTATAAAAAATTATCAGATTTAAAAATTCTATCTAAATATTGGCTAAAAATGCAGAGTAAAGAAAATCTAGGCTTAAGGGATGGAGAGTTTTGTTTTCTAAAAACACACAGTGCTCAATTAACTTATTTTGATAATTATTTTACAGATATTAAACATACACTTGGTTTTATATATATAATTAGAGATCCAAGAGACGTATTAATATCATATACTCATCATTCAATGAATAGCTTGGATGAATCCATATTTCATATGACAAATAATACAGCAGCCCTTGATTATGTAGAGAAAAAAATAGAAGATAAAATTGAACCATACGCATTGTTGTCAAGATGGGATGTACATGTAAAATCATGGATGTTATTTCAGGTTCCAAATTTAGTTCTTAGATATGAAGATCTTGTCGAAAAAAAGAAAGAAATTATTTATAGAATAATAAATTTTTTTGAGAAAAATTATAATTTTAAATTCCATAATATTGATCATAAAATAGAAAATATCATAGCATCAACAGATTTTGAAACTTTAAAGAAAAATGAAGAAAAATACGGATTTGACGAAAAAATAAATAAAGATATACCTTTTTTCAATGTGGGTAAATCTCAGCAATGGAAAACCCAATTAAATTCAACTCAAAAAAATCTAATAGAAAAT
>PTLB01000005.1 GCA_002938255.1 Alphaproteobacteria bacterium MarineAlpha5_Bin3
TAAAACCCTCTTTTTCAGTTAATTTTACTAAAATTGAAGGATTTGGTATTGTCTGTACTGATTCAACGGCATTTTTAATAATATTGGTAAAGGCTTGAGTAATTTGAAAATTATCAAATTGGTAAAAAATTTCCTTTGAAGGAAGTTCAATTTTGGTATTTATTTTGGGATATGAGTTTGCATATAAATCAAAAGAGACTTGTAAAGCTTGTGATAAATTATCAAGTTTCACTTCTGCTTTAGGCATTCTCGCAAATGAAGAAAATTCATCAATTAATTTACCAATATCATCAACTTGCTTTGAAATAGTTTTCGTTAAAAGACTAACTTCATCTGAATTAATAGATTTATTCAGAATTTTCTTTTCAATTCTTTCGGCAGAAAGCTTTATTGGTGTTAAAGGATTCTTAACTTCATGAGCAATTTTTTTAGCTATATCCGACCAAGCTGCATGTTTTTCTGCTAAAATAAGAGAGGTTGTATCATCAATAGTTACCACATAACCATTAATAATATCATCTTTAATTTCTTTAATTATTCTTAAATTAAGGCTCCTAGAATTATCATTAATATGAATTTCAAATTGAAAAGTTTCAATTATTCTTTGTGATTTCTCAAAATTAATCATTATATCTTTCCATTCAGGGAAAACGGTAATAAAATTTTGATTATCTAAATCAGACTGTTTTTTTCCTAAAATCTTAATTACAGATTTATTGTAAAGATTTATATCAAAGTTTTGATTTAGTGAGATTACTCCAATTGTTAATAAACTTAAAATTGCCTCAATAAAAATCCTCTTATTTTCATCTTCTTCACTTTTAGATAAAATTTCAGTTTGTTTAAATTGAATTTCACTAATCATTTTATTGTAAGATGATAATAAAATTTTAATTTCATCAAATTGGTCTTCTTCAGATACTTTAGCATCAAAATTTCCTTTTGATATTTCATTTGCTGATTCAATAAGATTACTTATAGGTTTTGATAATCTTCTTGCTAAATTAAATCCAACAAGTACTGCGATTAAAATAAAGCAAACTGAAAAAAGAACGAAGATCATTGCGAAAGTAATTTGAATTCCTGCACTTTCTTCTTCTTTGGTTGTATATATCTCGTATGCCCTTTTCGTGTCGTTTATATGATTCCATATGTTGCTATTAAGATCGCGATTTACTTGGATATACAAATTATCAAGGAGAATAATTTTTTTATAAGCCGAAATAGAAGCATTATTTTGTTGGAATATATGAACGATATTTTTATCAAGTATTTTAATTGTTGCTTGATCAGGTTGAGTAAAATTTTTTATATTTTCATCCTTAAAACTAAGCAAAACCTCTCCCTGTCTATTAAAAATATAAATGTTTGCAATAGTGCGTAAATTAATAAATTCACTTAAAGCATTTAGCATAGGATCAATTTTCACTTGATTGTTCTTTATTGTTTTATTGATTTCTCTAACAATTAGTTCTGTATCAGAAATAAGTTCAGCCTGAATTTCATTTTCATAATCTCGAGCAACAATATTGGAATTTACTACAGCATTTTTAACTGCACCTACATACCAAGTACGAAGTTCTAAGTTATAAAATAAAGAAGTAATGATTACAACGCCAATGGCAGGACCCAATGCCATTGCTGTAAATAGGTTAATAAATTTTACATATAAGCGTGATTCATCATAATTATTTTTACGATAAATAAAAATTAATACTATTTGGCGAATAATAATACTTAAAAGAAAAAGTACTAAAATGACATCGACTAGTAAAAAATATTGGAGATTAATGGGATCTTTAACTAGTTGATTATTAGGAAGCAAAAGATAAAAGGTAATGGAAAAACTTAAAATAATCAAAATTATAAGTAAATAAAAAGAAAATTTAGTAATATAAATTGATTTTAAAAACTTAGATAAGTTATTCATTTTAAGAATTTTGTGTCTCTTACAGTGTAAAAAAGTATATATTTAGACCTATTAATTGAATTATTAAAATAAAAAATAGATATATGAAAAATTCACTAATATTGTTAGCAGGTGGAATAGGAAAAAGATTAGGGAATAAGGTGCCAAAACAGTTTGTGAAGTTCGGAAATACCTCTCTTATCGAATACTTTTTGGCACATCTTGATAAATCAATATTTAACAATATAATAATCGCAGTATCTAATAAAAATAGAAAAAAATACTTAAATTCTCTTAAAAAACAATTTCCTCAACATCAAATTTTTTTTACTTTGGCGGGAAAATCACGCCAGGAATCTTCAAATAATGCTCTCAAGAAACTAAAAATAAATAACCCCACAAATGTATTAATTCATGATTCTGCAAGACCAATTGTTTCTAACAAATTAATGCTAAAGATCATAAAATCATTAGAAAAAAATGTTGCTGCTATTCCATTTATTTTTCATTTTGATTTAATTAAAATAAAATTACAAAAAAAAATTAAATTAAAAAACAATCATATACTGCATATACAAACTCCTCAAGGTTTTAAGTATAAAGATATCTTAGAAGCCCACGATCAAACTTCATCAATTAATACAAAAGATGATTCTATATTGATTGAAGAAAATGGAAAAAAAATTAAATTTATAAAAGGTGAAATTTCTAATTTAAAAATAACTACGAAAGATGATATTGAATATTTCAATAAAATAAAAATTAAGGAGTATAGAAGTGGTATTGGTTATGATATTCATAAAATTGATTTTCAATCAAATAAGAAACTTAAATTATGTGGAGTTAAGATAAATCATCCTCCTTTAATTGGTTATTCAGATGCTGATGTGGGCTTTCATGCAGTTTGTGATAGTATTTTAGGAGCTTTATCAATGAAAGATATTGGGCATTTTTTTAGCAATAAAAATTCAAAATGGAAAAATGCAAATTCAAAAAAATTTATTGAATTTTGTGCAAAACATTTAAGAGAAAAATATTTTCGAATTATTAATTTAGATATTAATTTTATATGTGAAAGGCCAAATATTAGCAAAGTTTCAAGTAAAATGAAAAAAAATTTATCTTTGTTACTTAATATATCGTCAAATCAAATCTCAATTAAAGCTACTACAAATGAAAAAATTAGCTTTATAGGAAAAGGAGAAGGGATAGCAGCTGAATCTATTGTACAGATAGTTAATGATTAACTTTTCAAAAATATTTGTAAGTTTATTTTTTGTTGGATATTTTCCGATTGCTTCAGGAACAGTTGGAACGCTTGTATCCTTAATGTTTATTTTTTTATTTCTAAATTATTTTTCAATTTTTACTATAACCATATTTTTTATTTTAGTATCAATTGCCTCAGTGATATTTATTAATATATATTCCGATACAATAAAAAAATATGATGCAAGTGAAATTGTAATAGATGAATTTCTTGGTGTATTATTTATTATTATTTTTTATGATTACTTTAAATTTACTAATGATTTAAATATGTTTATAATAATTTTTATTCTTTTTCGTTTTTTTGATATTTTAAAACCCTTCCCAGCTAATTGGATTGATAAAAATGTTAAAAATGCTTGGGGAGTTTTACTTGATGATATATTCGCTAGTATTTATTGTTTAATCATATTATTTTTTCTTCATGCCATCTTATAAAAAAATAATTAATGAATTAATCAAAAGAAATTTTAGTATTTCAGTTGCTGAATCTTGCTCTGGCGGTCAATTAAGCTCGACTATTACAAAAGTATCAGGGGTTTCAAAAATTTTTAATATGGGCATAATCACTTATTCTAATCAAGCTAAAAGCAAACTCCTTAAAGTTCCTATATCTAAAATAATTAAACATGGTGCAGTAAGTAAAGAAGTAGCCTTATCAATGGTGTTAAATTTAGCTAAATTAAGTAAAAGTAAAATATGTATTTCTACTACGGGCATATCCGGCCCATCAGGTGGATCAAAAAATAAACCAGTTGGATTGGTCTATATTGGAATTAAATTTAATAAACAAGTTTTTGTTGTGAAAAATATTTTTATTGGTGATAGAAAAAAAATTCAAAATGATACTGTAAATTGTGCACTTCAAACTATTAAAGAGCTAATCTAAAGTTTCATCAGCTCTTTGTATAAAGGACTCCATCATTTTTGATTCAATTAATGGTAAAAATAATTCTGCCAGTTTTTGGTGAAAATAATTAGAAAACTCAAATTCCAAATTAAATACAACTTTAGATTGATTTTTTTTCAAATCAATAAAATTCCAAATTGTATTCAAATTTTTTAAAGGGCCTTCTATATACTTAGTTTTAATTATTAAAGATTTAGAATCAAAAATAACCTTAGATGTAAATTTTTGAGAGGGAAATAATTTATAATCAACAATCATATTGGCTTTCATTTGTTTCTTACCTTTGACTAAAATTTCAATTTTTGTACACCAAGGGATATAGTCTGGGTATTTTTCTACATCCAAAACAATCGAATACAATTCTAATGCTTTATGATTTACAATTATTTCTTTGTTAGTTTCCTTCATCTAATCAATGAGATTGCAATGATTTTTGCCTAGCTTTTTTAAGTTTTGAAAAGTCTTCAGAGGCATGGTAGCTCGATCTTGTTAGGGGAGTTGAAGACACCATTAAAAAACCTTTTGCATAAGCCATGGTGGCATAGGTTTTAAATTCTTCTGGAGTGATAAATCTTTCAATTTTTGCATGTTTTGCTGTGGGCTGTAAATATTGACCAATTGTTAAAAAATCTACATCAGCAGATCGTAAATCGTCCATCACTTGGTATATCTCTGCCTTAGTTTCTCCCAGCCCCACCATTAAACCCGATTTGGTAAACAGTGAGGAATGCTTTTTCTTCATGCAATTTAACAGTTCCAAACTTATAAAATATCGCGATCCGGGTCTAATAGTTGCATATAAACGGGGTATAGTTTCAAGATTATGATTAAAAACATCAGGTAGAGAGAGTGATAAAATTTTCTTTGCATCCTTTTTTTTATAAAAATCAGGAGTTAGTACTTCAATAGTTGTTTTAGGACATAGATTTCTTAAAGAAGTTATAACATTAACAAAATGTTGTGCTCCTCCATCTTCTAAATCATCACGGTCCACACTAGTAATTACCACATGATCTAAATCAAGCTCTTTTACAGTATTTGCTATTTTTAAAGGTTCAAAGACATCCACGAAATTAGGTTTTCCTGTCTTAACATTGCAAAAAGCACAAGCTCTTGTACAAGTATCGCCTAATATCATAAAAGTTGCATGTTTTTTTTGCCAACATTCTGATATGTTTGGGCAAGCCGCCTCTTCACAAATAGTAATTAAATTATTTTTTTTTATAATATCTCTTGTTTTCTTGAATAAATTAGAAGTGGGTGCCTTTACTCTTATCCATGAAGGCTTTTTCGGTATAGGATTAGTTTGTCGATTAATTTTTTCAGGATGTCGAATTGTCATCAAATTATTTCCATATCACTGCTCTTTAACCATAAATCAAAGGGATCTTCTATTATTTCATGAAAATCATTCAGCAATTTACCTGCAACAGCTCCATCTAGAACTCTATGATCTGCTGATAATGTTGATTTTAACACACTAATAGGTCTAATCTCTTCCTCAATAACACCTGGAATTTTTTTAATCGTTCCAACTGCTAGAATAGAAGATTGAGGAGGGTTAATAATAGCTGAAAATTCAACAATACCAAACATTCCAAGATTGGAAATGGAAATTGTTCCTCCAGTGTATTCATCAGGCTGCAACTTACCAGTCTTAGCTTTATTGACTAACTCTTTGATTTCCTTTGATATTTCAATTAGTCCTTTTTTATCTGCATTCTTCACTATAGGTGTAATTAATCCCTCTTTTAAAGCAACGGCAATAGACACATCAACAGAGCTATATTTTATAACCTGACCTTCTACCCATGATACATTTGTTAATGGGTTTTCCATCTGAGCCAAAGCTAGTGCCTTTACTAGCATATCATTAATTGAAATTTTAGTACCAAAGTTTTCATTAATTTTTTTTCTTAATTGCAGTAGTTTATCAACTTTTGATTCTATAGTTAAATAAAAATGAGGAACAGTTTGTTTTGATTTTACAGTTCTATCAGCAATAATTTTTCTCATAGAACTTGGTGCAGAAATATTTTCTTGGGAAGTCTTTATAGAAGACTGACTAGTTTTTTGATTTTTTAAATCCCTTTTGATTACCCTTCCTCCGGGTCCAGAACCAATGATATTATCTAGTGTTAATTTATCTTTTTTTGCTAAACTTTTAGCATAAGGAGATGCTATAATTTTTTTACCTAATTTTTTTTCAAAAGAAGATTTTTTGACAACATTATTATCTAAAATTTCTTTTTTTTTAATTTTTCCAACTGTATCTTTAGTTTGGTCTTGATCTCCTTCGTTTTGATCTTTGTCATCTCCATCCAATATTGCTATGGTAGAATTAACTGGAATATTCGAAGTACCTTCTTCAACAATTAATTTTTCTACCTTTCCTTCATCTACAGCCTCTACTTCCATCGTAGCTTTATCAGTTTCAATTTCTGCTAATACATCACCAGCTTTAACTTGATCACCTACTTTGATTAACCATTTTGTTAAAGTGCCTTCCGTCATCGTAGGAGACAAAGCAGGCATGGGAATCTTTACAGTCATAAAATTTATTGGATATAGCAGACTTCTTCAATAGCAAGAATAATGTCTTCTACTTGAGGTAAATATTTTTTTTCTAAGACGCTAGAGTAAGGCATTGGCACATCAGCACTATTGATTTTTTTAATAGGAGAATCTAAAAAATCAAAAGCTTCATTTTGAACAATGTTAACAATTTCTGATCCTATACTTGCAAAAGGCCAGGATTCCTCGACTGTCACTAGTCTGTTGGTTTTTTTAACAGACTCAATAATTGTTACTTTATCTAGAGGGCGTATTGTCTGTAAATCAATTACCTCAACGTTAATATCGTGCTTATATTTTAATAATTTAGCTGCCTCCAATGATTTAGAAACCATGATTGAATATGTAACGATTGTTGCATCACTACCCTCTAAAGCAATATTGGCAACTCCAAGTGGAATTTCAAAATTAGTGTCAGCAGGTACTTCAGCCTTATATCCATATAAAATCTCATTCTCTAAAAAAATAACAGGGTTATCATCATCTATGGCTGACTTAAGCAATCCTTTTGCATTATACGCATTAGAAGGGACTACAACCTTTAAGCCAGGGCAATGTGCATACCATGAAGTAAAATCTTGACTATGTTGAGCTGCAACTTGCGATGCTGCACCGTTTGGCCCTCTAAATACTATTGGGCAATTAATTTGACCTCCAGACATATAGAGAATCTTGGCAGCAGAATTAATAATCTGATCAATGGCCTGCATAGAAAAATTAAATGTCATAAATTCAACTATTGGTCTCAAACCTTTAAAAGCACTTCCGATAGCTAAACCAGTAAATCCTTGTTCTGAAATTGGGGTATCAATAATTCTTTTAGGTCCAAACTCCTCTAATAAGCCTTGGGTTACTTTGTATGCTCCTTGATACTCTCCGACTTCTTCTCCAATAACAAAAACAGATTCATTTTTTCTCATTTCCTCCGCCATTGCATCTCTAATGGCTTGTCGCATTGTAATTAAATTTTCATCTAAAGAAGTATCTATATTTTGTTTTTTTTCTTTCAAGCTACTTTTCTGAACTATATTGTTGGTAGAAATACTAGAGTCTTCATTGTCTTTTGGTTGCTCTGGTAAGTCTTTGTTCTCTTCTTCTTCATTATTGTCACCAGACAAAATTGCTATTGTAGAATTAACTGGTATGGATTGCTCTCCTTCCTTATATAATAACTTTTCAATAACTCCTTCATCTACAGTCTCTACTTCCATCGTAGCTTTATCAGTTTCAATTTCGGCTATAACATCACCAGATTTAATTAAGTCACCTTCCTTAACAAGCCACTTAGTTAAATTTCCTTCTGTCATTGTCGGAGAAAGTGATGGCATCAAGATTTTAACTGACATTTTTTTTATAAATATACGTTTGTGTACAAATCTTCATCTGCAGGAAAGGGGCTGTCAAGAGCATAATCAGCTGCATCTTTTATTTCCTTTATGATTTTTTTATTAATATTTTCTAAATCTTTTTTTGAAGCTATTTTTTTTTTAATAATTTCCTGAGAAGCTATCTCCAAAGGATCGTTTAATTTATAGTTTTCTAGTTCTTCTTTGGATCTATATTTTGCAGGATCTGACATTGAATGGCCTCTGTACCTATAAGTTTGCACTTCTAGAATATATGGACCGTTGCCTTCTCTCACAAAGTCCCCTGCTTTTTGGGCTGCGTCAATAACTTGAAAAACATTCATTCCGTCAACAATAGTGCCATTAATTCCAAAAGATTCTCCTCTTTTATATAGGTCGCTTCCAGCAGCTGCCCTATTAACCGCAGTACCCATTCCATACATATTATTTTCAATAATATATAAAACAGGCAAAGACCATAAAGCCGCTAGATTAAATGCCTCAAATACTTGGCCATTATTCATTGCTCCATCACCGATATAAGTTCTACAAATATTTTTTTGATTTTTATATTTAAGAGTAAATGCAATTCCTGTGCCAATAGGTACTTGTGCTCCGACAATCCCATGACCGCCATAAAAATTATTTTCTTTTGAAAACATATGCATAGAGCCCCCTTTTCCACCCGAATAACCATTACTTTTGCCAGTTAATTCAGCCATAATTCTTTTTGGCTCCAAACCCCTTGCAATCATATGTCCATGATCTCTATAAGATGTTACTACACTATCATTATTTTTTATGGTCATTAAAACACCCACAACAACGGCTTCCTGACCTATATATAAATGGCAAAAACCGCCTATATGACCCATTCCATACAATTGTGATGCACGCTCCTCAAACCTTCTGATTTTAAGCATATAGGTGTAAATTTTAATATAATCTTTTTTTAATAGTTTTTTCTTCATTTGTAAATTTTTGTAAATTTTAAATAATAAATTTGTAAATATTTGTCAATAAATTATTATTCAAATATAATTAAAACTTCGTTTTCACTAACATAGCCTGTTTTTTGACGAATTTGCTCATCAAGAAAATCCAAATCTATAGTATTTGTCTGCAATCTTTTAATTCTATCAGTTAATAAAGAATTTTTCTTTTGAAGTGCTGACAATGTCAAGTGGTGTTGGATATTTTGATTTCTAATTTTATAATAAGAAACTATCCCTCTCTCTCCATTTAATAAAAAATAAAATAAATATAAAAAAATAAAAAAAGAAATTAATAACGAAAAAAATAAATATAGTTTATTTTTAAGTGCCAAGGATTTATTCATTTTGATATAATAATTTAAATTAAATCAGAATACATGGGTTTTTGTCAATATCTAATGATTTGCCTACCTGCAAATTTTGCCTCATTTCCAAGAATCTCTTCAATTCGAAGTAATTGATTATATTTTGAAGTCCTATCTGTTCTTGATAAAGAACCAGTTTTTATCTGACCAGCTGCAGTTGCCACTGCTAAATCGGCAATAGTGGTATCTTCTGTTTCACCAGAGCGGTGTGAAATTACATTTGTATAACCATTTTTTTTGGCTAAATTTATTGCATCTAAAGTTTCTGACAGAGTTCCAATCTGATTAACTTTTACTAAAATTGAGTTAGCAATTTTTCTATTAATCCCTTCTTGCAATCTTTCTATATTTGTAACAAATAAATCATCTCCTACTAATTGCGTTCTGGCTCCAATTTCTTTAGTAAGATTTTCCCAACCTTCCCAATCATCCTCTGACATACCATCTTCAATAGAATAAATTGGGTATGTAGAACTTAAAGCTTTTAAGTATTCTATCATTTCATCAGAAGATAAAATCTTATTTTCTCCTTTAAGATAATATTTAGAATTTTCATAGAATTCAGTAGAGGCAACATCTAAAGACAACACAATATCTTTATTCATTGATAATCCTGCAGAATTTACTGCTTCAATTATTAATTCAATCACTTCATTGGAGGAATTAATATTTGGAGCAAAACCACCTTCATCCCCTACATTAATATTTAATCCTTTAGATTTTAATTTTGATTTTAAAGAATGAAATATTTCACAACCATATCTAATCGACTCACTAAAATTAGGAGCTCCTATAGGAGCAATCATAAATTCTTGTATATCTACACTGTTATCTGCATGTGACCCACCATTTACTATGTTCATCATCGGCACAGGTAAAACAAAATTGTTATCTTTAGACAGATATTTAAAAAGTTCTTCTTTTTTTTGAAATGCTAGCGCTTTAGCATAAGCTAGACTAAGAGCTAGAGTTGCATTAGCCCCTAAATTTGATTTATTTTTGGTTCCATCAATAGATAGTAAGTTTTCATCAAAATCATAAAAATTATCAAAAGACTGATTTATTATTTTAGGGGCTACAATCTCCAAGATATTAGATATAGCTTTTAAAACCCCCTTACCTCCATATCTACCTTTGTCATTATCCCTTAATTCGATTGCTTCATGCATACCTGTTGAGGCACCAGAAGGAACGGAGGATCTTCCAAAAGAATTGTCATCGAGATATATATCACATTCAACAGTTGGGTTTCCTCTGCTATCCAAAATTTCCCTTGCTTTAATATTCTTGATAATTGCCATTTCTCTTCACTATCTTTTAAATCACTAAGATTTAGACACGTTATCTAATTCTATTAATTTTAAAATTAAGGATTTTAAGTCTTTAACATTGAGCATATTTGGTCCATCACTTGGAGCATTATCAGGGTCATCATGCGTTTCTATAAAGATGCCAGCAACACCTACAGCTATGGCCGCTTTAGAAAGAACCGGTATATACTCGCGTTTACCACCACTTTTCATGCCTAATCCTCCTGGTTCTTGTACAGAATGTGTTGCATCAAAAATTACTGGATATTCGAAACCTTTCATTATTTCAATTGACCTAAAATCACTTACTAAATTATTATACCCAAAAGAAGTTCCTCTTTCTGTTAAAAGTATCTGATGGTTATTAGTAGTATGAATTTTTTCTATTATATTAGGCATATCATGAGGTGAAAGAAATTGGCCTTTTTTGACATTAATTATTTTTTTTGATTTACCAGCAGCAATTAATAAATCTGTTTGACGACATAAAAATGCAGGAATTTGAATTATATCTACAATATCACTTCCAGATATTTCATTACATTGGGTTTCATTATGAATATCAGTTAGAATTGGACAATTAATATTTGATTTAATTTCATTAAAAATTTCTAAAGCTTTGAATAAACCAACTCCCCTTGTACTTTGAATACTTGTTCTATTAGCTTTATCAAAACTGGATTTAAAAATAAAATTAATTCTTGTCTCTTGGCAAATTTCATAAATTAGCTCTGCCATCTTCATAGTATGATCTCTGCTCTCAATTAAACAAGGGCCTGCAATAAGACAAAAAGGGTTTGAGTTTGAAATTTCAAAATTATTTATTTTAACTTTTTTCATTTTTTTTGTTTTTTACTGCTGCTTCAATAAACGAAACAAACAAAGGATGTGGACTTTGTGGCCGAGATTTTAACTCAGGATGAAATTGCACACCAATGAACCAAGGATGTTCTGTAGACTCTAATATTTCTGGCAATAAATTATCAGGGGACATGCCTGAGTAGCAAAAATTATTTTTATTAAATAAATCCATATATTTTGTGTTTACTTCATATCGGTGTCGATGTCTTTCAGAAATCTGAATAGTATCGTATATTGAATAAACTAAAGAACCTTTTTTTAAATTACAAGGATAAGAGCCCAATCTCATTGTCCCCCCTTTATCACTTTCTTCGGAACGTGTGAATTTAGTATTATCTCTGACCCATTCTGTCATCAAACCTATAACCGGATTATTGGTTTTTCCAAATTCAGTAGAATTAGCGTCATTTATTTTTAAAACGTTTTTAGCAATTTCAATAACAGCCAACTGCATTCCAAGACAGATACCAAAATAGGGAATATCATTTTCTCGAGCAAATGTAATGCTACATAATTTGCCATTAATACCTCGCTCTCCAAAACCGCCGGGAACTAAAATACCATGGACCTTAGTAAGTTCATTTCTTATCTCATTATTTTTAAGACGTTCTGAGTTAATCCAATTAATGCTAACAGAGGTTTCATTAGATAGCCCTCCGTGAATTAAGGCTTCGTTTAAAGACTTATAACTATCTTTCAGGTCAGTGTATTTTCCTACTACTCCAATCGTAACATCATTAGTAGTATTTTTAAATTTTTTAACCACTTCATCCCAAGCACTTAATTTTAAAGGATATTTTTTAGGATCATAACCTAATTCATTTAACAAAGCTGTATCTAAACCTGCTTTACAATATAACGATGGCACTTCATAAATAGAATTTGCATTCATCGCTGGAATTACATTTTCTTTTTTTACATTGCAAAAAAGAGATATTTTTTTTAGCGCTTCTTGATCAATTGATTTTTCACATCGACACATAATAATATCAGGTTGAATACCTGCGTTTAATAATTCCTTCACCGAATGTTGAGTTGGTTTTGTCTTCAATTCACCTGCAGAAGATATGTAGGGTACATAAGTCATATGAATTAAAGAAGATGAGATTTTTCTATCGTTACGTATTTGTCTGATAGCTTCCAAAAAAGGAAGTGATTCTATATCACCAACTGTACCTCCAATTTCATAAATAACAATATCTTCATTTTTAAGGTCACTATGAATGAAACTTTTTATTTCATCCGTAACATGAGGTATGACCTGAATAGTAGATCCCAAGTATTCACCTCTTCGCTCCTTGCGAAGAACATTAGAATAAATCTTGCCAGAAGAAATGCTATCAGATTTACTTGCAGAAAGATTGGTAAATCTTTCATAATGTCCCAGATCCAAATCTGTTTCAGCGCCGTCATCAGTGACAAAAACCTCACCATGTTGATATGGACTCATTGTACCCGGATCAACATTTAAATAAGGGTCCAATTTTCTTATTCTGACTTTAAATTTTCTAAGCTGTAGAAGAGAGGCAAGAGAAGCTGAGGCTAAACCCTTACCCAAAGATGAGACAACCCCACCCGTAATAAAGACATAATGCATTACGGAATACCGTGATACATAAATGAAACAATTATATCAAGTTAATTTTACTTAATTATTATCTGGAATTGACGGTTCTTCTGAAGTAGAAATTTCAGGTAAGGATTCAAGAATATTTTTATCGGAACCAACAGAGGCAGTTATTGTTAATACTACACTCATAACCATAAACAAGGCACCTGTAATTGCTGTCAAACGAGATAATAAGTTTGCTGATCCACGAGCTGACATCATTCCACCCATACCACCTCCTCCACCTAGTCCCAATCCTTCATTATCAGAACCTTGGAGTAAAACGAGAGCAACAAGCAATACTGCCAATATTATTTGAATAACAATTAATGTTGTCATGAAAACCTTATATTTATCTAATTAAGTTATTCAAGATTAATCATCAAGAATTCATTATTTTCTTATATTCTAGAGCGTCTAAAGACGCCCCTCCAACCAAAACCCCATCTACATTTTTTAAATCCATAATTTCTGAAGCATTATTTGAATTAACAGATCCTCCATAAAGTATTTTATAGTTTTCAATATTTTGAATTTCATTTTTAATAAAAGAATGAATATTGTCAATTTCTTCTAAAGAAGGGATTTTACCTGTTCCAATCGCCCAAATAGGCTCGTAAGCAATAATTACAAAATCCTTTGTAGCATTTTTTGGAACGCTCTTTGAAATTTGAGTATATATAATATCTTTTGTTAAATTCTGATTTTTTTCCTCAAAAGTTTCTCCAATACAAATAATTGGATTGATATTATTTGCAATTAAATTCATAGCCTTAATACAAACATCTTCATTTGATTGTCCAAATATTTGTCTTCTTTCAGAATGACCAATAATACAAAACTGACACGAAGCATCTTTAAGCATTGTCGCACTTACCTCTCCTGTATAAGCGCCCTCACTATAATTAGAACAATCTTGTCCACCCAAAAAAAGAGGGTTTAATCTACCAACTAACTTGTGAAAATATACTGATGGTGTACATATAATTCCACAATTATTAGAGTTTTCTAATTTGCTACAGTTAAGTTCCTGCAAATATTGTTCAATAAAATGAATTGAACCATTTAATTTCCAATTTGCTACAATTATTCTATCAAATTTGTTAATTTCGAGCATATTTTTACTTTCCCTTATAGAAAGTATTATTATACAACCAACGCCGTAAAAAAGAAATATGTTTAGAAGTCTAGGAAAATCTAAAATTGCGTTTGTGCTTGCTATATTATTTGGCATCAGTTTATTCTTTTTTAAAGGGGGCTCACGTTACTCAAATTTATTCAATTCAGATACGGTTGTCGCAACAGTTTCAGGAACGCCAATCTCAACATCTAAGTTTAACAGAACTATGCAAATGAATATAAATAAATTTAATCAAATGTTAGGCAAACCTATAACAGGGGATGAAATTAGATCTTTTCAAATACATTCACTTTCTTTGGAAGCTTTGATTAATGATGCGGTTTTTGAAAACGAATATGATAGTATTAAATTAATAATTGATGAATCCGTTATTGCTCAAAAAACTAAAGAAAGGATACCACAACTATATGACAAAAATAATAAGTTAAATGAAACTTATTTGAATACATTCTTGAAACAACAGCAATTAAAGATTGAAGACATTGTTCAGATAATTAATTTTGAGACAAGAGATGAATTTGTAAATAATGCCTTGTTTAATATTAATTATCCTCAATATTTTTCAAGTAAAATTGATAATTATAATAATCATTCAAGAAAAATTTCCTATATTGAATTTCTTCTAGAAGAGGTAAATATTGAAAATGATATTCAAAAGTATGCACTAAATATGAAAGAAGAATTAGAAAAATATTATGAAAACAATATTAATCAATATATGTCCAAAGAAAATAGAAATGTAGAGTATATAATATTTAACAAAAAAAAATATGCTGATAATTTTGTCCCAACAAACTTTGAAATTAAAGAATATTTTAATGCAAATAAAGAATTATATTATCAAAAAGAAAAAAGAAGTTTTACTCAATTTAATTTTAAAAAACTAGAAGAAGCAAAAAATTTTAAGTCTAAAATACAAAATTTTATAAACCCCTCTGATATATTAAAGATTGCTGAGGAAAATAATATTCGTTTTAGTGAATTTGAAAACTTAATAGCTGATGAAATGTTGGAGGAAATTTCTAAACCACTTTTTGAATTAAATCAAAATCAACAATCTAAAATTATTGAAACGTCTATTGCAAAACATATCATTATACTTCAATCCATAGAACCTGAAAGGCAACTAAAATTTGACGAAGTTAAAGAAAATATCAAAAACACTATAACTGCAATTGAATTAAATAATTATTTTACTGATATCAAAAATCAAGCATCAGAGAAAATACTTAATGGAAAATCACTAAGTGAAATTGCAAATGATTTTAATCTTACAATTAGTTTAATAAATAACATTACACAAGATTATGATCAATATGACCAATCAGAAGAAATAATAATCTCCAGTTTAATACCTGCCGCTTTCGGATCAAATAAAGATTTTGTCAGCGATGTTATCGATATAAATAATGATTATGCTTATATATTTAATGTAAAAAAAATAACGCCTTCCACGCCATTGGATATTACTTCTATTCAAGAAATTTTGTTAAATGACTGGAAAAAATCAAAAAAAATAGAAACAATTAATTCTGATGTAAAAATAAATAAAGATAATAATAATTTCTTTTCTCAATTATTAAGTACATATCAATTACAACCTAAAGAATTAATAATTAATAATAATTTTAATGAATTACCAAGAAGTTTTATTGTAGAAGTATTGGAAGGTGAAAAGGGACAAAATATTCAATATATTGATAATAACTTAGTTCATATTGCAAAAATTATTGATATTACGATTCCAGATGAAAAAAACGATAATATATCGATTTCTATGGCAGATGATTTAAGAGGGTCTTTTGGAGGAGAATTATATAAAAATAAAAATATGTCCACAAATGACAGTCTAATTAATGCAATCATACAACAGTACTAATGGATGTAATCAATAAGAATAAATTTATTGAAAATTACATCTCAGGTATTCCTCAAATCATTCAGAAGGAATTAATTGCTGATATAGAAACCCCTATCTCTGCATTACTTAAAATTTCTAATAAAGAGAAATATTCTTTCCTTCTTGAATCTGTTGAAGGAGGTGATCAAAGAGGAAGATTTTCTTTATTAGGATGTGATCCAGATATAATATGGGAAGTTAATAATAACAAAGTTGAAATCACCTCTTTGGATAATAATTTAGATTTATCATTTTTATCAAAAGAACCTATTACATCGTTAAAAGAACTTCTCAAATTTTCAAAAATTGACAAAGATAAAACTACTCCTCCTTTTCCAGTAATGGTGGGATACCTTGGTTATCCAATGATACGATTAATGGAAGATATTAAACTAAAAAATCCAGATCAAATAAACATACCAGACGCAGTAATGATTAGGCCTAAACTTGTTGCTGTATTTGATAATATTAAAGATACAATAAATGTTATGACCTCTATTTACCCTGATAAAAAAGTTAATCCTGAAAAAGCTTTTAATAAAGCATGGGATTATGTGAATGCAGCAATTGAAAAATTAAATAAAGAAATTCAAATAATTACAATCGAAGATGAAAATAAAGAAAGACTAATCACTTTTAAATCTAACTATACGAAAGAAGAGTATTTTAAAATTATTGAAAAGGCAAAATCGTATATTCGCAAAGGTGATATTTTCCAAGTAGTTACATCACAACGTTTTGAATCAGTATATTTTCTGGATGCTGTTACTTTGTACAGATCTCTAAGACGTTTGAATCCATCTCCTTTTTTAGTAAATCTTAACTTTGATACTTTTGGTTTAGTAGCTTCAAGCCCCGAAATATTAGTAAGGCTAAGAGATAATAAAATCACTATACGACCAATTGCTGGAACACGTAAACGGGGTAAAAATTTGACTGAAGATTTAAAATTATCAAAAGATTTATTAACTGATGAAAAAGAATTGGCTGAACATTTGATGTTGTTAGATCTTGGAAGAAATGATGTGGGAAGAGTAGCAAAAATAGATACAGTTAAAGTTACAGAAAAGATGATAATTGAATATTACTCGCATGTTATGCATATTGTTTCTAACGTCGAAGGTACAATTGACTCAAAATATGATGCGATTGACGCATTAATATCAGGCTTTCCTGCTGGTACAGTTTCTGGTGCGCCAAAAATAAGAGCTATGGAAATTATTGAAGAGTTGGAAAAAATTAATCGAAGTTTTTATGGTGGTGCTATGGGTTATTTTGACTCTAATGGACAAATGGACACTTGTATAAGTTTACGCACAGGATTGGTAAAAAATAACAAATTATATATTCAGGCAGGTGGTGGAATAGTATTTGATTCTGATCCAGAAAAAGAGTTTCAAGAAACAATAAATAAAGCTAACGCACTAATTGCAGCGGCAAAAGATTCCTATAGGTATAGATAGATGATAATTTTAATTGACAACTATGATAGCTTTACTTTCAACGTTTTTCATTATCTAAGTGAAATTGGAGCTAAAGTTAATGTATATAGAAATGATAAAATTACTTCTGAAGAAGTATTGGAAAAAAAACCAAAGGCAATTGTTTTATCTCCAGGCCCCAAAACCCCTGATGACGCTGGAATTTGCCTGGATTTAATTAAAAAAAATATACACCTACCTATGCTTGGAATTTGTTTAGGTCATCAATCTATCGCTCAAGCATATGGGGCTTCTATTGTAGAGTGTGATGAAATAATGCATGGTAAAATTGATAAAATTGAACATTCTCAACATTCATTATTCAAAGGAGTTTCAAATATTTTTGAAGCAACCAGATATCATTCTCTAATAATACAAAACCAATCATTACCAAAAGAAATAGAAGTTATTGCTAAAACAAAAAAAAATATCATTATGGGAATAGCTCATAAAGAAAAAAATATATTTGGTTTGCAATTTCATCCAGAAAGTATTGGAACAAAAATTGGTAAATCAATTTTAACAAATTTTTTAAATATTATTAAATATGAATCTTAATTTAATTAAAGAAAAAATTTTTAATTCTAAAAATATCTCCGCTAATGAAACGAAGTTTATTTTTGATCTAATTATGAATGGTGAAATTTCAGAAGTAGAGGCAGCGGGTATCTTAATAGGGTTAAAAACAAAGTCAGAAAGCAAAGATGAAATACTAGGCGCAGCAAAATCAATGCGTGAAAAATCATTAAAGATATCTTCTCCTGAAAATACTATAGATACCTGTGGAACAGGTGGTGATATGAGTGGCACTTTGAATATTTCCACTAGTGCCGCAATTGTGGCAGCAAGTGCTGGTGCTAAAGTCGCAAAACATGGTAACCGTTCAATTAGTTCCAGATCTGGATCTGCAGATATGCTTGAAAAAATTGGATATAAAATCTCCGCAGATCAAAGTTATCTTGAAAACTCATTGTCAAAAAATAATTTTTGTTTTTTATTTGCTCAATACCATCATTCTGCAATGAAGCATGTTATAAATGTTCGCAAACAATTAGGTACACGAACAATTTTTAATTTACTTGGACCATTGACTAACCCAGCTAATACGAAAAAACAATTGCTTGGAGTATTTGATAGCAAATGGGTAAGAATTCATTGTGAAGTTTTAAAAGATTTAGGATCCAATCATGCTCTAGTTGTTCACGGAGAGGATGGTTTAGATGAAATTTCTTTAAGTGCCCATACTAAAATAGCAGAATTAAAGGATGGCCTGATCACAGAATATGTTTTTAATCCTCAAGATTATGGTTACGCATTAATAAAGAATTCGGATATTCAAGGTAAAGATCCTGATTATAACGCAAAAACTTTTATGCAAATGTTGGAAGGTTTGAATAAAAAATTTCAACATATTGTTGAATTAAATGCTGGTGCGGCTTTATATTTATCTCAACAATCAAAATCTTTTAAAGAAGGTTTTAAATTGGCCAGACATGTAATTGAAACAAATATAACAAAACAGTTTGTAAAAAAAATAATTAAAAATTAATGGATGAATTATTAAAAGATATCTGTCAAAAAAAGAAGTATGAACTAGAAAGGACTAAATCAAAGTGTTCATTTCAAACCCTTGAAAAATTATTACCTAAAAAAAATAATCGAGGATTAAAAAAAATACTTAATGATTCGCAAAAAAATAAAAATATAAATATTATTGCTGAAATTAAAAAAGCAAGTCCTAGTGCCGGTGAAATAATAAAAGATTATGTACCTGAAGATATTGCCACCCAATATGAGAAATCAGGAGCTGGGGCTATATCAATCTTAACTGAAAGTTCTTTTTTTAAAGGAAATATTGAGCATTTATCTACTATTAGTCAAAAAACAAATATTCCTCTTTTAAGAAAAGATTTCATTATAGATGAATACCAAATATTAGAAAGTAAAATTTATAAAGCAGATGCTATTTTATTAATAGCAAGTGTCTTGAACGATAAACAAATAATAAAGTTTATTAAAATAGCTGACGAAATTGGTTTAGATTGTATAATTGAAACTCATTCTGAAAATGAATTGAAACGAGCAATAAATATTGATTACCCTATTATTGGAATTAATAATAGAAACTTAAATAATTTTACGGTTGATATAAATAATACACTTAAATTAATTAAAAAAGTACCAAACGATTTTACCATAGTTGGAGAAAGTGGAATTAAAAAATTTCAGGATATAAGATTGTACAATGATGCAGGAGTATATAATTTTTTGATTGGCGAATCTATTTTAACTTCAAAAAATATACAGAAAAAATTCGATGAACTTTTAAATAAATGATCACACATCTTAGTAAAAAAAATAAACCTCAAATAATTGATATCAGTAAAAAAGAAATTACTAAAAGAACTGCAACTGCGCAAGGTTCAATTATATTTTCAAAAAAAACATTTAAAAAATTAGAAAAAATGCAAACAAAAAAAGGTGAGATTACAAACGTCGCTATTTTAGCTGGTATAATGGGGGCAAAAAAAACAAGTGAATTAATACCTCTATGTCATAATATTGATATTACTAATGTTGATATCAAAATAACTACTAATAAAAAATTATCAAACTTGGTAATCAATGCTTCAGTTAAATCTACAAGTAAAACGGGTGTAGAAATGGAGGCGTTAACTGCAGTGAGCATATCCTGCCTTACAATTTACGATATGTGTAAAAGCTTAGATAAAAATATTATTATAGATAAAATTAAATTAATTTCAAAAAAAGGTGGTAAATCTGATTATTTAAATGATTAATTTCTGATCAAACTTTTGAATAATAGCTAAAAATCAAGAAAAAAAAGAATATTATTGAAACATTATAGGAACAGATATAGAACATATATATGCTTACCAAGAAACAAAAAGAGCTTTTTGATTATTTAAGCAACTATATTGCTAAAAATAGTATTTCTCCTTCTTTTGAAGAAATGAAAAATGCTGTTAATCTTAAATCAAAATCTGGCATCCATAGGCTAATTACTAGTTTGGAGCAAAGGGGGTTTATTAAAAGACTAAAGCATAAAGCAAGAGCTATGGAAATTACTAAAACTCTCACAAATAATTTTATTAATATAAATCATGACAAGAAATTAAACTCTATTGAAATACCCTTATTAGGATCAATTGCTGCTGGTGATCCTATGGAGGCAATTGAAAACCCCAATGAATTCGTTACCGTTCCTTCGACTTTTTTATCTCCCCACAATCAATTTTTTGGACTAAAGGTTAACGGCTTATCTATGATAGATAAGGGAATTTGTGATGGAGATATTGCGATTATTAAAAAAACAAATTCTGTTCTTAACGGCAAGATTGCAGCAGTGCTAACAAGAGATAATGAAATTACTCTTAAAATTATAAAAATAAAAAATAATACAATTCACTTAATTCCAGCAAATAAAAGCTATACTGAAAAAGTATTGAATGTTAATGAAGTTCAAATTCAAGGAGCGCTAACTGGAATTATTAGAAAATATAACTAATAATAAAAGTATTTTTAAATTATAAGGTTTGCAATGAATGCAATTATAACGCGCTTTGCCCCCTCACCTACTGGAAATCTACATATAGGTGGAGTACGTACAGCTTTGCTTAACTATGTAATAACACAAAAAGCTAAAAAAAAATTTCCTAAGTCAAAATTTTTACTAAGAATTGAAGATACTGACAAAATAAGATCTAATAATGAATTTAAAAATAACATTATTGATGAATTGAACTGGATGGGATTTCATCATGATGATGAACCATATATTCAGTCAGAAAGAATCAAACGTCACCAAGAAGTAGCATTAGATTTATTAGAAAATAATAAAGCCTTTAAATGTATATGTAAACCGGCAGAACTAGAAAAAAAAAGAAATGAGAATATGAAGAAGCATACAAACGTTAAAAGACTATGCACAAAATGCGAAAATAGTCATGATGTTCAGAAATTAAAAAATGGTTATGTTATAAGAATTAAAATACCCAATTCAGAAAACATAACATTAACTGATTTAGTTCAAGGAGGCATAACAGTAGAAAATCAGGAGATAGATAATTTTATCATATTAAGAAATGATGGAACGCCTACTTACATGTTAGCAGTAGTAGTGGATGACTTTGACATGGGAGTAAATTTAATTATTAGAGGTGATGATCACTTGAATAACTCTTTTAGGCAATTTTATATTTATAAAAACATGCATTGGCCAATTCCTCAATACGCACATATCCCTTTAATTCATGGAGAAGATGGTAAAAAACTATCAAAAAGACACGGAGTTTTAAATATAAGCGAATTCAAAGAAAAAGGATATTTGCAAGAAGCGATTATCAACAATTTAATTTTATTAGGTTGGGCTCCTTCAAATGATGATGAAATTATATCATTGGAAGAAATAATAAACAATTTTGAAATTAAAAATTTATCTAAATCGTCAAGTATTTTTAACTATGATAAACTAAATTATTTTAATTGTTATTATCTAAGAAAAGATACCAATGTAAAAAAATTTCATGATTATTCTCAAACAAACCCTCAATTAAAAACTTTTTATAGAAAAGATAAAGAAAAATTAAAAAGAATTTTTAACATTTATAAAACAAAAATAAATTATTATAAAGAATTAGAGAATATATCCCCAATTTATTTTGAAGAAAACTTTGTAACTAAAAAAAACATTTTACTAAATAAAGAGTTTAAAGAGCTATTAAAAAAATGTATTATTTTATTAGAAAATTTAGATTTATGGGAAAGTATAAAGATTGAAGATTTAATAAAGAATTTTATAAATACTAATAAAATTAAATTTATTTCTTTTGGCAAACCTCTAAGATTTACATTAATTAATTTAGAAAATGGCCCTGCAGTTAGTGATATTTTTTTTATTTTAGGCAAAAAAAACTCTATTTTAAGATTAAATAACTATATAAAAGGCTAATAATTTTATGACAGATTACGAAGAAAATAAATCAATAAATAAGCCTTTTACACTGTTCAATAATGAGACTGGTCAATCTATTGAGATACCCATTTTATCTGGAACTGAAGGTCCCAATGTTTTGGATATACGCTCACTTTATAAAGAAACCGGAATGTTTACATATGATCCAGGATTCACTTCAACGGCCTCATGTGAGTCCTCAATAACATATATAGATGGCAATAAAGGAATACTTAGACATAGAGGTTACGATATTAATGATTTAGCAACTAATAGTGATTTTCTTGAAGTTTGTTATTTATTATTACACGGAGATTTACCGTCTCCGACAGATAAAATTAAATTTGAAAATGTTATTTCCAATCATACAATGCTTCACGAACAAATCATGGATCTATATACAGGATTTAGAAGAGACGCTCATCCAATGGCAATTATGGTTGGTGTAGTAGGAGCGTTATCTGCTTTCTATCATGATAGTACTGATTTTTCCGATATTAATCAGAGAATGATTGCTTGTCATCGTTTAATAGGAAAAATTGCAACTATTGGTGCCATGGCTTACAAATATTCAGTGGGTCAGCCCTTTGTGCACCCAAGAAATGAATTATCTTATGTTGAAAATTTCTTGCATATGACTTTCTCAGTTCCTACAGAAAAGTACAGGTTAAATCCAATAATTTCTAAGGCAATGGACAGGTTTTTTATTTTACATGCTGATCATGAACAGAATGCTTCAACATCAACAGTACGTTTAGCAGGCTCATCAGGAGCTAATCCATTTGCATGTATAGCAGCTGGTATAGCTTCTTTGTGGGGACCTGCTCATGGTGGAGCAAATGAAGCAGTTATCAAAATGTTGGAAGAAATTAAAGATATAAAAAATATTCCTGAATTTTTAAATAAAGCAAAAGATAAAAATGATCCTTTTAGATTAATGGGATTTGGTCACAGAGTTTATAAAAACTATGATCCAAGAGCAAATGTTATGAAAAAAAGTGCTCATTTGGTTTTAGAAGAATTAAATATGTTGGATGACCCTTTATTAAAAATTGCACTTGAACTAGAAAAAATAGCTCTACAAGATACTTATTTTATTGAAAAAAAATTATATCCGAATGTTGATTTTTATTCAGGTATATTTCTTAAATCTCTAGGATTTCCAACTAGCATGTTTACAGTACTGTTTGCTATAGGCAGAACAGTTGGTTGGGTATCTCAATGGAAAGAAATGATTGAAGATCCAATAAATAAAATTGGAAGACCAAGACAACTGTATAAAGGTAAGAATAGTCGAAATTATCAAAATGTAGATAGTAGAGATAAAAGGTCGATATTCCAATGGTTATGGAAAAAGTAATTATTGAAGATATTCATCAATTTTTTTTGCAGCAATAGTAAATGGAGGTTGATTTGATTCTAATTGTTTTAAATAACTATTAATTGCTATAATTTGCTTCTCATTTGAATCAAAATCAGTAATTAAATTAACAAAATATTTAATAAATTTTTTTTTTGTAAGACTAGAGTTAGTTAACTCAGGAACAATCATTTTATTAGCAATAATATTTATTATATTAGCATAACGAACTTTAACAAATTTTTTTAAAATAATCTCGGTTAAAAAATTAAGTTTATATATTACTAATTGAGGTATTTTTCTTTTTGCGATTTCTAAACTTGCTGTTCCAGAACAAACTAGAGCGAACTTTGAAATTAAATAGTATTTTTCTATTAAAATTTTATCAGTTGTAATTATTGTTTTTATTTTCCATCTATCCACATATACAGAAATTATTTTTTCTAAATGAGGCAAAGTAGGAATAAAAATAGTAATATCTGGGTTAATAATTACTAATTGTTCATAAGCAATTTGAAAAAAATTAAATAATTTTTTTACCTCACTCAATCTACTTCCTGGTAAAAAAGCTATATAGTTATCCTTCTTAATTTTATTTCTATTTTCAATATAGAAAATTGGGTGTCCTATAAATGTAGTTTTTAATTTAAATTTACTAAAATATGAATTTTCAAAATTAAATAATATAAATATTTCATCAAACAACTTAGCAAATTTTTTTGCTCTATATTCTCTCCAAGCCCATACTGTAGGTGCCACAATTTGTATAACTTTCTTATTATATTTTTTTTTTCTAATTCTTTTAACTAAAGGATAGTTAAAATCTGGTGAATCTATTGTGATAACCAAATCGTAATTGTTTGAAATAATTTTTTTTGATAGAAAAATAATCATTTTAATATATTTTATTAAAGAAGGTAAAATTTCAAATATACCAATTGATTTAAAATCATTTAAAGAAAAATATTGATTATTTAAAAAAGGAGATATTTTTGAACCGCCTACTCCATCAAATTTTATATTTTTATTTTTTATTAATAATTCATTTATAATACACGAACCAATGTTATCTCCAGATTGTTCTGTAGCACAAATAAAAACATTTTTATAATTAGGAATATTCAACTTTTTACTATGGTAGATATAAAAATTTTATTTAGATTACAAAAATTAAGTACTGCTTCCTTATTCAAAATTAAACATTTGCCTTTTTCTAAAAAAACACCCTTATAATTATATTCTTTTAAATTTATTAAAGTTTGAATTCCAATAACAGGGACATCTAAGTAAGGATTTTGACTATATTTACTCAGTTTAATTAAAATACCTGGGTCACCATCTCTTAAATAATTAGAACAACGTTTAATTAATTCATCAGTACCTTCCACTGTCTCTAAACCTAAAATTAATTGATTTTGAACAATCATTGATTGACCAATATCTGCATTACCAATAATTTTAAATACTTCTAATCCTTTGTTGCAATTAAGAATAGCTTCTTTACTAGGCTTAACTTTAGTTAGATTGTCTTCTTTAGCAATCAATTCTGGGCATTCTTCGATCCAATTAAACAAAGGGAATCCTTTTTGTAAAAAAAAATTAGATATAGTGATTAATAATTTATCATCACCCTTAGATTCTAAAAAATATTTTTTAATAAGACCTAAAGTATTTAAATCAAAATTAATATCTAATATGTTAAATCTTGATATTTTCCCAACCATTATAATTTCATCTACTTTTTCTTTTTGTAATGCTTTTAAAATCTTTGAAAAAGATGTTATAGAAATTTCTAAAAAATTAAACTTTTTATATAATAAAGGATCTGCAAAATCTTTTAGACATATAAATAAAATATTAAATTTTTTATTTATTAAATTTTTTCCAATAAGTAGGGGCAATTGTCCTTCACCAGAAATTATAGCTATTTTAGTCATCAATATATTTACAAATTCCTCTTTTGTAATTTGAAGTAATAAAATTTATTATTTCTTTAATTTGATCAATATTTCTTTCTTCTTTTTTTAAATTTTTAATATTTTCGAAAATTGTAAAATTTGAATTAAAAATTTTTTTAAAAATTTTTTTAATCATATTTATTTGAATTGAAGAAATTTTTTTTCTTTTTAATCCTATTAAATTCAAACCTCTCAAATTAGATCTAACACCAGTATATAAAGCATAGGGAATAATATTCTCTCCAACACCACTCATTCCACCAATCATGGCAAATTTACCAATATTTACAAATTGATGAACTCCAGAATTGCCCCCTATAATTGCACCTTCTTCAATATTTACATGCCCTCCTAGGGTTGCATTATTAACCAAGATTACATTAGAAGAAATTTGACAATCATGTGCTATATGTGAACCTACCATAAACAAGCATTTATTTTTTATCAAAGTTTTCATCCCTCCTTTTCTAGTTCCGGGATTAATAGTTACATGTTCTCTGATAACATTATCATTTCCGATAATTAATTGAGAATCTTCGCCTGTAAATTTTTTATCTTGAGGAATCATTCCAATAGATGAAAAAGGGAAAAATTTATTATTTTTACCTATTTTTGTATTGCCACTTATATGTACATTTGAAATTAACTCTGTTCCTTCACCTATTGAAACATTTTCATCAACTATGCAATATGGTCCAATAATTACATCATCATGAATTTGACAACTAGCGGAAATAATTGCTGTTTTATGAATCATTGATTATGAATAATCATTATTATAAAATAATTACAGTAATATATTGTTACTTAATATTTCCAATATTCAGCCACTAGTAATCATTGCAGAAAATTCTGCTTCGCAAACAATAATTTCTGATTTAGATGCTACTCCTTTAAATTTATATACAGATTTTACTTTATTAATATATTCAACATGCAATTCAATTGTATCTTCGGGAACAACAGGTTTTCGGAATTTAGCTTTTGATATACTCAGAAACAAAACAGATTTGTTAGAATGTTTTTCAAAATTTGTAGATACAACAACACCTGCAGTTTGTGCAAGGGCCTCAATTAAAATTACGCCTGGTACAATTGGCATTTTAGGAAAATGTCCTTTAAAAAAAAATTCATTTTTAGGAAAATATCTGTAACCAACTCCCTTACAGCCAATTTCAATTATATTACATTTGTCTAAAAAAAGAAAAGGGTCTCTGTGAGGAATCAAATCTTTAATTTCTTTTTTCGTTAATATCATTTTAAATTTCTATATTGTTTTATTATGTTTTTTTTCCATAATTTAATATCAATAGCTGGAAATCCTGCAATAGTTGAATTTGCACTTATATTTTTAGTAACACCACTTTTTCCAGCGATCAGAACATTGTCTCCAATTTTTATATGGCCAGTTATTCCTACCTGACCTCCGATTTTACAATTTTTTCCAATCTTTGCACTTCCTGCGATTCCACATTGTGCTGCTATAATGGTATTACTTCCAATTAACACATTGTGAGCTACTTGTACCAAATTATCAATTCTTACATTATCTTCAATTATTGTAGAATCTAATGTTGCTCTATCAATTGTTGTATTTGAACCTATTTGAACATTATCACCTAAAATAACATTCCCAATATGACGAATTTCTATTTTTTCATTAGATGTGAATCCAAACCCCCTATCTCCAATTACAGCTCCTGATTGAATCAAACAAGTTTCACCAATAATCGAATTTGATATGGTTGTATTAGGTAGAATATGGGTATTTTTACCTATTATTACGTTGGGGCCAATTACACAATTTTCGCCAATAATACATTTGTCGGCAATTTTAACGTTATTTTTAATAGTCACAAAATTCTTAATTTCAATATTGTTTCCTTTAATAAAAGTTTTATCAATTGAAGAGTATTTATTAATTGAATTTTTAGAAATATCAGTTGGGTAAAAAAAATTAGAAAGATAGGCAAATGCAAGATAGGGATCTTTAACAATTATTGGAAAACAATTTTTAGGTAAAATATGTTTATCAATATCTTTAATTAAACAACCATAAGCTTTAGTTATTTTGATTAAATTATTATATTCACTATTTGAATAAAAAGTAATGAGGTTTACATCAGATCTACTAATAGAACCAATTCCATATATAGCTTTATTTTTTGGAATATCAGAAACGACATTTATGGTATACTTGTTTAAATAGTTAACTATATCAGAATAATATTTTTTCAAAATAAATCTTCTTTTGGTGTAATTAGATAAGTCTCTTTCTCTAATGTTAATTGTTCAATAACTAGATTGGAAATATCAATTTTATCTGATGAAATAAAAAAATTTGTCTCATCAAAAACAATATCAATATTTTGTGAATTTGAAATGTCAGATGCTATTTTAATAATTTTATTAATGATAATATTTTGGTTTATTTCGATATTTTTATTTATATAATAATCAAATTGTTTAATCTCTGCATTAAATTCTTCAACCTTTTTAATAAATAAATTATTCTTAATATTAATTTCTTGAGTATTTAAGATTAATTGCAAATCTTCAATTTCTTTTTTTTCATTTTCTAATTGTAAATTTTTTTTTTTGAAAATATCATTCATAAGCTTCTGTTCTTCATTTAAATTGTTTAAAAAGTTTTGAAATTCAATATTTTTTTCAATAATATATTCTATATTTATAGTTGATAAATTGTTAGCATATAAAGGAGCGCTTATAAAAACAAAAGTGAATGTAAATAATTTAATTAGTAATTTCAATTTAAGTTCCCAACACTAAATAAAAACATTCTTTTTATATCATATGTTTCATCTGATATTGGGAAGGCCCAGCTAAAACCAATTGGACCTATAAGAGAGTAAAACTTAATACCATAGCCAAAAGATGATCTAATAGCACTATCTGAAAAAGTTGGTTTATTTTTATTTCCATAAACTGTTCCAAAATCAGTAAAAAAATATACATCTATAGGATTATCAGTATTGCTATAAAGCGGCCTAGAAAAATCTATTTTTGTTACAAACAGATTATTACCACCCACATAAGAAGTTCTAGAATTTCTAGGACCTGCCCCATAATTATCAAAGCCTCTCAACCATCTGCCACCAAGAGAAAATTTATTATTTTCAACTACTGTATCATTTTGTAAAGAAGTGATATTTCCTAATCTTGATTGAATGGAAACAATATTTTTATTTAATTTAATATATTTCTTCCCTGTTATAATATTTTTTATGAATCCATCAGATGAATTAGTAATTGGTGATAATATTGAATTTAATCTAATTAGATAGCCATCTGTTGGTCTTAAAAATGAATTTAATTTATTATATTGTAATAAATTGTTTATCTTAATAACACTATTAGTTCCTTCAGAAGAAAGTATCGAACTGGACACAGCAGAGCTATCTGTAATTTCATAATCATTCAACTCATACTCTAGAGATAAATTATGCAAAAGATTATCAATAAGTTCATATTGTACACCAATATTTGAATTAAAAGAATTCAAGTTATAGGAAGCAGTTTTAGAGTAATCATTATTTCTATATTTTAGACCATAAATTAAATTCATTTTTATATTAGTAAAATGCGGTTCTTTAACGTCAAAAGAATATAGGGTATTTGTATCAGAAGTATTGATATTAAAAGAAACAGATCTTCCTGTACCTCCAATATTATTTTCCTTTAAACTTGCAACAAAAACTGCTCCTTCAAATGATCCGAAAGAGGCTCCAACACTAAAATCTCCAGTTGGTTTTTCTTCAAGGTAAATATCTATATTTGACTTTTCATCATTAAAAAAATTTTCTTTAATTTCTATATTTTTAAAAATATTTAATCGTTGCAAATCTTTAGTGGCTGAAGTTATAAGTTCTGGATTAAGTGGGTCTCCCTCAGCAAATCTAAGTTCTCTTCTTACAACTTTATCTAAGGTTCTGGTATTTCCAAAGATATTTATAATATTTACATACTTCGGTTCAATGGGGTTGATATCATAACGAATATCAATTTTATCATCATTAATTTGTTCTAAGATTGAAATTTTAAAAAATTTTGAACCTTGATTAAACAGATAATCGGATATTTGAGATTTAATGTTTAATGTATGACTTTTATTGTAGATATTATTTTTAATTTGTGAATTTCTATAATCTTTTAAGATAAATTTGATATATTCTTTTTGATCATCAGAAATATTTAGTAAATTATTTGATAAATCAATATTATTGAATTCATATTTAATTCCCTCTTCGATAAAAAAATATAAATTAAATCTATTTTTTTTTGATATATATTCTTTTTTAATGTTAACATTAATATTTCTAAAACCATTGTTTAAATATAATTTTTTTATTCTTAATATGTCATTATCAGCTTGAAATTCTTTATAATTTTTTCTTAAAAAAAATAGAATATCTCTTTTGGGTTTCATTTTAATAACATCAAAAAGCTCAGATTTTGAAAAATTATTATTACCTATAAAATAAACTTGATTAATTTTAGAAATTTTTCCTTCATTAATAATAAAATCAATATTAATAAAATTTGAATCTTTTAAAAAAGTTTTATTATAATCTATTTTAATTTGATTATATCCAAAAGATTTATATAATGAATTTAGTTCATTAATGTAAAGGTCAATTAAATTAGGATTAAAAAAGTTTGTTGTTATAATTTGATCGTAAATTATTTGAAGATCTTCTTTATTGAATCTTTTATTTTTCTTAAAATTAACTTTATTTATTCTAGGATGTTCAGTTAAAATTATAATTATATCTTTATTAGTAAATTCTACCTCAACATTTTGAAAATTTCCAGTTTCATATAATTTTTTACTTATGGTGTTGACTAATTCTTCATTAGATAAATCTTTAATATCTTTAATAAGAGATAAAATAATTTCATTATCAACATATGTATTTCCTTTTATAGAAATTTTTGTTTCTTCAAGTGCAAGAAGAATAAAACTATAAAAAAATATAGATATTAAAGTTAATGTAAATTTAAATAATCTCATTTTTTTGTAATACTATTTCCTTAAAGTACTGTTGAAATTCAACAATATCATTAATTGAATTAACTTGATTATTAAAATCTAAAGATAATGAATTGTCAATAAATTGATGTATTTGATTATATTTAATTTTATTAAATTTAAATAAATTGACTGCAATTTCGTTCGAGCAATTGAATTTTATAACATCTATTTTAGAATTTTTATCTATTTGATCAAAAACATTAAATAGAGGGAATTTATTTTTATCAACTTTATAGAAATTTAATTGATTAGTTTGATTAAATTCAAACTTTTTATTAAGGTACTCATTATCGATATTATTTGTAGAATTTAAGAAATTATAAATTGGTATAAACATATCTGGGTAAAAATAATTCATGATTGATGTTAAATTTTTACAATCAACAATAGAATGAATAACTGCTTCTGGATGTATAATGATTTTTAACTTTTCATATGGAATATCAAAAAGATAATGTGCCTCAACTAATTCTAAACATTTATTAGCTAAAGTTGAAGAATCTATACTATTTTTATAACCCATTTTCCATTTAGGATGTTTTATAGCTTGTTTAAAAGTAATTTTTTCTAAACTTTTTAAATTATAAGTTAAAAAAGGACCTCCAGAGGCGGTCAAATATACATTATTATATTGGAAATTTTTATTACTAAATAAATAATTTAACGAATAATGTTCAGAATCTAATGGAAATATTTTGGTGTTATTTTTTTTTGAAAATTTCTTTAATAAATGTCCTGCAGAAACTATACATTCTTTACTAACCAGACCTAAATTATTTGTATTAAATAATATCGCCTCTAAATAATTTAAAGAATTGTAGCCAGAAATTGATAGAATGGTAAGTTCAGTTTTAGATTTATATAAATATTCATTTATATCACATGATAATATAATCTTAGTTCTATAATTTACTAATTTTTTTTTTAGTAAAGGTAGCTTAGTATTATCATTTAAACATACGTACTTAGGTTTAAATAATTTAACTTGAGTTAATAATTTTTTATAATTTTTATTAGCTAATAATAAATTAACCTGAATAAATGGAAAATTATTTTTAATTATTGATAAAGTTTTAGTACCAATATTACCTGTACTACCAAAAATATTAATATTCATTTAATTTGTAACATAGCTAAATAAAATTAATCCATAAGTGCAAAGAATAAAACTATCAAACCTATCAAAAAAACCACCATGACCAGGAATTAAGTTGCTTGAATTTTTTAATCCCGAAATTCTTTTAAAAATGGATTCAATTATGTCTCCTAAAAAAGATAATAAAATTATCATAATAATAAAAATAAATCCTGTAATTAAATCGAATATTTCAAATATTTGATTTAAAATTATAGAAAGTAGTAATGTAAAAAAGATTCCTAAATATAAACCGGCGAAAGTTTTATTAGGACTGATTCTTTTAAATATTTTTTTCTCTCCAAACAAAGTACCAAATAGATAGCAAAAAGTATCAAAAATAATAATAATAGTAAATAAAAATAAAAATATTTCTGAATTATAAAAATGATAAAGGTAAATCTCTAAACATAAAAATGAAAATACAATATATAAATATAATAAAAGTATTATTTTTCTATTGA
>PTLB01000050.1 GCA_002938255.1 Alphaproteobacteria bacterium MarineAlpha5_Bin3
CCTGAAGAATCGTTTAATGAAAGTGTAAAAAGTTTAAAAGAGTTTTCAATAAGGCTCCTGGGTCCATGCATGACTTCAGCACTACTAAAAGGTTCAATTTGCTCTTGGCAAAGCTCCTTGAATTTTAGAGAAATCTCAGTTGAAAGGGCATATCCCAAACCTCGGCTTATTATAAAGCCGCTGGAAATATTATTATCAATTAATTCAGGATCCCACGCTTCACTTAATTCTGTATTGATATGTTCTGGAAGCTGAAGAAGATTATTTAATATTTCATTATCATTGCTTACGAAGGCTACAAGTTTAACTATATTCAAAAGTGATAAAACGAATGTTTTTGTCGCTGCCACACTCTCTTCTTTTCCTGCATTAATATTAAAAAAATAATTTGCATGATTAATCATGGGGCTATTTAAATTATTGGTGAGTATCAATGTTTCCGCACCCATCTTACGGGAAGCTTGTTCACATTTAACTAAATCCTCACTTAAACCCGACTGAGAAATAACTACAACCAAAGTATTTGAAAAATCAAAATGAGAATTTTCAAGAGTAATGATCGATGGTGGCAAACTATAAGTTGTCAGCCCTAGTGTTTTTGCAAACAAATAAGAGGCGTATAGTGCTGCACAGTCAGAAGTGCCCCTTGCCACAGTAACTATATGCTTAATATTTTTTTCGGATATTTTTTGTTTAATCTGGTGATAAGGATTTTCATCCTCCTGATTAAAAATTGCAATTTTCTCAGCAATACTATTTGCCTCTTCAAGAACCTTGCTAGTACTCATGATATTAAACTTCCATGTAAATATACTTTTTTGATGTTTAATTGCTTATCTAAAACTACCAAATTAGAACAAAATCCTTTGTCTATCTTTCCTTTATTATTTTCACTAATATATTGTGCCGCATTAAAGCTTGTCATTGCTACGGCTTTTTCTAGTGAAAAATTAATTTTCACTAAATTTTTAAACGTATCATGCATATTTATAACACTACCGGCTAAAACATCAAAATTAATCAGAGCCTTTCCATTTTTTTTTGTTATTTTAGTATTTGCAAAATCATATTGTCCGTCTGGCATCCCACTTGCAGATATGGCATCAGATATGGCATAAAGTTTGGGGATACATTTATGGGCAAGATGAATATTTTCTTGATCTACATGATATAAATCACAAATTATTTCAGCAAATTCTGCATGTCTAAGAGCAGCTGTTACCACACCCGGCTTACGATGATCACCGCCTGACATAGCATTATATAAGTGAGTAAAACCTACCTTGTTTTTATTCATTATTTTCATACAACAATTATAATCAGCTAAAGAATGGCCAATTTGGACATTAATGTTATTGTTTATTAAATAGTCTATAAAGGAATCCGCCCCTTCCAATTCTGGAGCTAGAGTAATTACTTTAATTTTCACTTTATCATTAATTTTTTCAATAAATTTAATATTGGGAAGTTGAGCGTACTCGGGTTGTGCTCCTAATTTATTTGGATTAATAAAAGGACCCTCAAGATGTACACCCAATATATTTGTTAAATTATTATTTTGGTCAATAAAATCACCAAGGCCTTCAAGTGCTTTAACAGTGTCATCAAGAGTTGCAGTTAGGGTTGTTGGCAATAATGTCGTTGTACCTTGTTTAAGATGATACTGAGACATTTCTATAATTGAAGAAAATCCAGCCATAGTATCAAATCCATTTCCACCGTGACAATGAAGATCTATGAAACCTGGTATTATTATATTTTCAAAATCTGATTGCTTGTCTTTATCTATATCTATGGATTCTATCTTATCACTAAATTCAATAGTGCCAGTATATGAACCATCGTAATTTATAATTTTTCCTGAAATTTTATTCACAAAAACATAAAGGACCGCTTTAAACGGTCCTTTGATAAAGAAATTTATTTGTATTCTTCAAGCTCCTCTGCTGCTTCCGCAACCAAATCCAACCGCACCAATTTTCATGATAAGTAATTATGTAAATTTTTTAATGTTCACAAGTACAATGATCAAAAATTATGGTATTTCCACCCTAATTTACTTAATATTTTCATATTATGCAAAAGAGTTGGTTTAAATTCCGCCCATCCTCTCCTGTTATCTGAACACCAAGCTAATTCTGATAAACATGCAAGGCGAGGATTGATCAGGGTGTCTATATACTCTGGTTTGGTTATAGTTTCCGACCACAGTTGACCTTGGATACCTAAAATTAAATTATGATAATCTTTATCGACATCTTTTAGAGGCTTCCATGAGTGAATTTCCGATGCTTCAATTGTTGCTGCCCAGCAAATTCCCCTTTCTGATGTTGCATTGTTATACGCCATATCAAAATAAGTTTTTTGTCCAGGACACATAACTGTTTGAAAACCTCTTTTTGCAGACTCATTTGAAACTGAAGGGTGCTCCCATGCAAATATTAAGCAGCTTTTATCTATTTTTCCTGTTCCTCCACTTGACCCTATGTCATTGTGCGGTGATAACGCAGCTTCATTCCATGCAGCGGTTCTTTTGTTTTTTTTCTTAATAATATTGATGACCCTACTCATGTAATAATCCTGAACCTCATCAAATGATTGAAAATTTTTCTCTTTCATCAATTGCTGTATCTTGGGAGACCCTTCCCATGATGATTTAGGACGCTCATCCACTCCGACATGAATGATATGAAATGAAAATAAATCAGATATTTCAGCAATTATATTATTCAAAAAATTCCAAGTTGATTCTAACGAGGGATTAATAGTATTGTTTTTATAACTTCCAACATCCTCAGAATGCATATTAGAGGCATGATCATAAAGCTCGGGCATTACCTGAGTCAAAGCCCATGAATGGGCCGGCAAATCTATTTCAGGCATAACTTCGATATTCAATTTTTTAGCAAATGCTATTATATCTTTTACTTCTTCATTGGAATAATATCCGCCTGACTTTTCAAAACCACTACCGTACAAAGGGGGAATGAGTTGTTTATATCCACGAAAAGATGATTGTCTGGCTAAATTGGGATAACATTTTAAATCAAGTCTCCATGCTTCATTATCAGTTAAATGCCAATGAAAACGATTAAGCTTGAACATTCCCATGTAAATCAAAAGACGTTTTATTTGTTCAACCGTATGGAATTGTCGAGAACAATCTAGATGCATTCCTCGCCATGCGAAATATGGTCTGTCTTCTATTTCCCCCAATGGTAATTGAGAATCATAATATGAGATGAGATGAATTAACGTTATGATGGCGTAAAAACGACCTCCATAATCATTGGCATAAATTGTTATGCCGTTTTGGGAAATATTGATTCTGTACTCATCATTTTCCAATTTCATCGATTGAAACTTTATGTGTTGTCCTCCTGCAGAGAAGAAATTAATGGACAACAAGTCACAAGTTGGCTTAAGAAATTTAAAAATTTCTAGTAATTTTTCATCTTCTGTTACAAAATTATTTTGCGGGATTGATAGATACTGATTTGAAAATTTTGTTTTCTTTAGCTCAGGAATAACATTGTTGTTTATATCTTCTGAAACTGCTGCATACTGAGATTGATTTATTATGGTATCAAAACTTAGCTGAAGAATTTCAAAATCAATTCGCTTTTCATTGATATCCAAAATAAAAAGGCCTTCGGGTCCGCAGGATAAATTGTATGTTCCAATTCTTGGTGTCTGAAGTTGTAATACCAGAGTTATAATTTTCTTGGGTCCTAGGTTGGATTGATCTAATAATAATTCGTAATATCTTCCTATTTGCTTAATAATTTGAGCGCCTTCAACTTTTTTAATGGAATAAACCAAGCTTAAACATAATTTTAATTGGGAAAAATTATTGTTAGATTGATTATTTATTTTTATTTCAAGTAAGTTGGCGCTATTGAATTTAGGGGTAACAAAAATAAAAGTCATAGTTTATTAAATACTGAGCATAACAAATAAAATGGAAAATAATATCAAGAATTTTAAAAATATTTTTGCTGAAGATATTGTCTCTCAAGCTTTTGCTCATGCACGTGTTAATTTGATCGGAGAACATACGGACTATACAGGCGGCTATGTACTACCGTCTCTATTGCCGTACAAAACTTCCGTTTATATTTCTAAAAATAGAAATGCAACCTATGCTGTGTATTCGGAATTTTTTAAAAAAAAAATTGAATTTAATGATTTTATGAAATCAAAAACAAATGAATGGGTAGATTATGTAAAAGGATGTTTGTTTGTTTTTTTTGATGAAAACGTAAAAATAAAAAATGCATATATAAATATATACTTGGAATCGGACATTCCTATGGGAAGAGGAATTGCATCATCCTCCGCTTTATGCGTTGCTACGCTGAAAGCTCTCAACAAATTTTTTGGCACTTCTTTCTCTGATAAGCACATTGCCGTACTCGCACAAAAAGTGGAAAGAAATTATATTGGAGTTTCAGGAGGCATAATGGATCAAATGGTATCCTCAATTGGAATTCACGGTAAGGCATTTTTTCTTGATTGTTTGTCATTAAAATATGAATTTCTAGAAATACCTTTGAATTGGCAATTCTGTTTAATTGATTCTGCAGTTCAAAGAAACTTACGGGATAGCTCGTATAATGAGAGACATGAGCAGTTAAAAAATGCAGAAAAAATACTGGGAGTGGAATATCTCGGCAGTGTAAAACTAAGTACTTTTAATAATAATGATTTTAGTGATGAGGTTATTTATAAAAGGGCGAAACATGTTGTTACTGAAAATGATCGTGTTTTAAATGCTAAAAAATACATTCAAAATAACAATTTATCCCAATTTGGTGAATTAATGAATTTGAGCCATTATTCCTACTCAAATGACTTTGAAGCATCAACAGAAGATGTGGATTTAATCACTAAGCGTTCTGTTGAAAGTGGCGCCGCAGGCTCAAGGTTAACTGGCGGAGGATTTGGGGGGTTTACAGTATCATTGATTGAAAAAACCAATTATGGTTTATGGTATAAAAATATGCGAAAACATTATTCAGAAGATAAATTTTTTACAGTGTAATGGAAATTTATCGAAACTATATTAATGGTGAATTCAGAGATTCTTACTCTAAAAAATCCTTCCGTTCGATTGACCCTTCAACTGAACAGCCTTGGTCCGAAATTGCTGAAGCTCAGGAAAAAGACGTCAATGACGCTGTGAATGCTGCTCACGAAGCTTTTCATGGGGAGTGGTCAAAATTTTTACCCCAACAACGCGGCAATTTCTTAAGAGCAATAGGAGATCAGTTAAAAGAAAATGCGGAACTTCTTGGCACAATAGAAACTCGTGATACCGGTAAAATGTATAAGGAGACTAAATTTCAAGCAAATTACATTGCTGAATTTTATTATTACTATGCAGGATTGGTTGATAAAATTGAAGGTTCAACTCTTCCCATAGATAAACAGGATATGCAAGTATTTACAACCCGCGTTCCTGTGGGAGTTGTTGCTGCCATTATTCCTTGGAACTCACAAATGTTTCTCACTGCTGTAAAGTTGGCTCCAGCCTTGGCAATGGGTAATACCATTATAATTAAAGCATCAGAAATAGCTCCTGCACCTCTTTTTGAATTTGCTAAACTAATTGATAAAATAAATTTGCCCAAAGGAGTAATAAATATCATCACCGGTTTTGCTGATGAGTGCGGAAAAATTTTGACATCACATCCCAAAGTTAACCGCATAGCTTTTACAGGCGGGATGCACACAGCCAAACACATTGTTAGAAACTCAGCCGAAAACCTATCTCATGTCACGCTAGAATTAGGAGGCAAAAGTCCTGTAGCTGTATTTGATGATGCTAGAATTGATAATGCAATCAATGGGGTAACAGCAGGCATATTTGGTGCGAGTGGACAGAGTTGCATTGCTGGTTCACGACTTTATTTACAAGAAGGAATTTACAGTGAATTTTTGGATAAAATTACATCAAAAGCCAAAAACATTAAGATAGGACCACCTATGAATGAGGATACTCAAATGGGGCCTCTTGCTTCACTAAATCAACTCAAAAATATCCAGGAGATCATCGATCAAACGATTCAACAAGGTGGCAAACTGGTTACTGGCGGAGAAAAACCCAAAGAAATAAATCAGGGTTGGTATTATAAACCCACAATAATTGAATGTGATCATCATAACTTGCCTGCGGCTGAAAAAGAATTATTTGGACCAGTACTGTCAGTTATGAAATTTTCTGATGAAGAAGAAGTGATAAAATTAATGAATGACAATTCATATGGACTAGCCGCAGGCATATTCACTGAAAATAATGGAATTGCGCTCAGAGTATCCAAAGCTGTTAGAGCTGGAATTGTGTTTATAAATACGTATCGTTTGATTTCTCCGATAGCTCCTTTTGGAGGATTTAAAAATAGTGGTTTTGGGAGAGAGTCTGGTATGGAAGTAATAAAAGATTACTCTAATGTCAAAACTACCTGGATCAATACATCAAACGAACCTATCGGTGATCCTTTTGTAATCAGATAGAAGGAATTTTTATTAATACTATATATAAGGCGTTATTATATCTGCATAAGTGATGTCACTTATATTCCTTAACACCCTATTTAGATATTTGAGGATTTTTATCATTTTTTTTATTATCTTCCGTATTTCCTGATCTCCAAAAGCCGGCAGTGTCTGAATGTTGCCAAATCCTTTTTTGGAATACCATATAGTAAAACCCAGTACTGATTCTGGACCTGGAGCATCAATCGTTTCAACAAAGTCGTACTGCCCCTGCGTATAAAGAACAGCATCTTGCTTAATCCCAAGTTGTTTTAATTTTTCATTTGATTTTTTTAACCGTTAGGCCTGTTTGCCAAGCCAGGAAGGAGAAATTGATCCGAGTAAAACATATTTCATAAAAACCTTTCACTACTAATAATATTTTGAATTAATCAATATTTCAAGTTTTTCCTATTGGAATTTGCTTTTTTGGATCCCAGAA
>PTLB01000051.1 GCA_002938255.1 Alphaproteobacteria bacterium MarineAlpha5_Bin3
GGAATACCCTTAGAAGCTATTGCTGCAGCTGCATGATCCTGTGTTGAAAAAATATTACAAGAACTCCATCGAACAGAAGCTCCTAAATGAATAAGCGTTTCAATTAAAACCGCTGTCTGAATAGTCATGTGTAAACATCCTACAATTTTTGCTCCTTTCAGCGGCTTAAGGTTACCAAATTCTTCTCGTAAAGCCATCAATCCTGGCATTTCAGTTTCTGCAATTGCAATTTCTTTTAATCCCCATTTACTTAATGAAAGATCTTTTACTTTATAATCAGATGCCATTAGAATTCCTATAATTTACAAAGAATATTATGCTTAGCCTTTTAATGGTAATTTAATTTCAAAACAAGCACCTTGGTAAATTTCATAATGATTTTCTATCAAATTAATACTTCCTTTAAAACTTTCGATAATTTTCCGTGAAATGGATAAGCCCAAACCTGTATGCTTGTCTTTATCTTTTAACCTATCAGTATAAAAACGATCAAAAATTTTTTCTTTAAAATCTAATGGTACACCTATACCTTGGTCAACAATATGAAATATAATGTTTTCATCTTGAATTATAGTATTAATTAATATTTTAGATTTTGATGGTGAGTAAGAAAAGCTATTATGAATAATGTTATAAAAAACTTGGGCTAATTTGTTTTTGTTGGCAACAATATAAGCTGGTGCATTATTGCTCTTAAAATCTATTTTTATATTATTATGAGGCAATGATTTTATAAAATCTTCTACAATAACTATAACATCAAATTTTTCAAATATCTCTTCATCTATTTCAACCTGTGTTAGGGTGTAATTAGATATATCAGAAATTAATATATTCATTCGTTCAATATCTTTGGTCATATTCTTTATCAATAGATTTTTACTATCTTCAGTAATTTTATTTTGAATTAACAATTCACTTGAACTCTTTAAACTAGAAAGTGGGTTCTTTAATTCATGAGATACATCAGATGCAAAACTTTCAATTTCGTTAATTCGTTTTTTTAAATCATCAGACATACTTGAAATATCCTTTCCTAATATTCCTATCTCATCTTTTCTTCTTGGATATTCAAGATTATTTTTTTTATTAGATTTTTCTCTCTCAGATCTTGTAATACGAGACAATAATTTTATTGGTGAGATTAAACTTCTAGAAAAAAACAAAGATACTAAAAACATTATAAGAATAATAATAAAATACAGATTAATTAAATTAAATGATATAATTGAGATGTGATTTTCATCTTGATTTAAAATTGATTTGATTAATACAACACCATATACTGAACTATTTTTTACAATAGGTTTTGAAATAATTTGTGTTATATTATTTTCTGAATCAAGATATATGTTTGATGAACTAAGTTGTTTTTTTATTGTTTCTTGAACAACAAAAATATCGCCTCTAAAATCAATAAAAAAAGATTGTAATTTTATTTTAATAAAAAAATCATGAATATTTTGAAATAAATTCAGATATAAATTTTTGTATACATTAAAAAAGTTCCTATTTTCTGGGAAATTTTCAATATCAAGCTCCATTACATCACTTGATAAATACATTTCTTCAGTATCTACATATACTATCCACGATTCATCATAAATTTTAACTATAAAATTTTCGTCTAGATAATTTTGAATCACATATTTTTGTGTGATAGTTGGTTCTAATTGTGGTTCAGATAAAATAATATCTTCACACTCTTGAATATTATTTTTTATTTCATAATCTGAATCTTTACTTATATTTTCTTCACAAGTTTCATTAAATAATCTCACTCTAAGTATAGCGCTCTCTTCTAAATAATTAGCTATTTGATTAATAATTTTATTATTTTGTTTTAATTTAATTTTGAATCTTTTATCAGTATCCGTTGATATTAAAAAAAAATTAATAATAATAAAAAAAAATAATCCAATGATTGCAGTTAAAAAGTTTATTATTAAAATTTGAGAAGTTAATGAGTAATTAGATAATGATAATTTCTTAAAAAAACTATTCACGCCATGAATAGCCTGATCCGTATCTTGTTCTTATTTGATCAAAATTAGGATCATATGATTTAAATTTTTTTCTTAAACGCTTTATATGGCTATCAATTGTCCTATCATCTACATATATAGTATCACCATACATAGCATCCATTAGCTGATTTCGATCTTTAATAACACCAGGATGTTTTGATAGGGATCTAATTAAGTTAAACTCTGCTACAGTTAACTCAATTATATCACTTTTCCAAAAACATAATTGTTTTAAATCATCCAAAGATAAATCACCTTTTTTGAAATTTTTATTTTCTACACTATTATTTATTACATCTGCATTGCGATTTTGATGAACTCTTAATACAGTTCTTACTCTCTCATTAAGTAATTTTTGTGAAAAAGGTTTCTTTATGTAATCTGCTGCACCCATTTTAAGACCAATAATTTCATCTTGCTCTTGATCTTTAGAGGTTAAAAAAATAACAGGCATATTTTTTAAAGATAAGTTTTTACTTGAACGGACCTTCATCAATAATTCATTTCCATTCATCCGAGGCATTTTAATATCAAACAGACCCAAGTCATATTCTTTACTCTCTAATCCTATAAGAGCTTCTTGGCCATTTGCATAAGTATCAACTATATAACCTTCTGATTCTAACGCCAGAGATATGGAAGTTAGTATATTGGACTCATCATCCACTAAAGCAATACGGGGCATATGAAATTAACTAATAGTCTAATTATTTTTTATGGCAAATTTAAGTTAAAATAATTTAAAATTTGGAAACATTTCTAACTTTTATTTATGTATATTTTGTTAATGATGTTAATAAAATGTTGTAATGATTTCAAATAATTAGATCTAAAAAGAATAAATTTTGATAATGAATACATTTGACATTATTTAAAAATTAACTATGTTCTATATTTGTTCTTATTGCGATATTAACTAAATGTTGTATTGTCTTTTTTTGGCAACACTACATATTGTGTTTATCAACAATAAATTATTAAAATGAATAGAAGAAATTTTTCAGACAATTTACTCGTATCCTTAAAACAAGAACAAGAAAAAAATATTAATTTATTAAGTTTAACTGTTGTTAGACGTGATGGATCAATAACCCCTTTCAAGTCTGATAAAATATCTAACGCAATTCAAAAAGCTTTTTTAGCCCAAACCAAAATAAGAAATGATAAACAAAAAGATAATGAGCAAAGTTCAGGAATTCATAAAACTGTTGAGCAACTAACAAGTAAAGTTGTTGCAGCCCTAACTAGAAGAATTGCAGATGGGGATATGATTCACATTGAAGATATTCAAGATCAAGTGGAACTAGCCTTAATGCGTGACGCGCATCATAAAGTTGCTAGAGCTTACGTACTTTATAGAGAACAACGAGCTGCTTCTAGATATCATACAAAAAAATTAAAAGAACAGGTTGGAGTCAAAGTATCATCTATGATGGTCACTAAACGAGATGGCAACAAAGAACCAGTTTCTCTTGATAAAATAACTAATAGAGTTTCGGTTCTTTCAACAGGTCTTGCAATTGACCCAATTACAGTTGCTCAAAAAGCAATACCGGGTTTATTTAATGATATTACATCCACTGAGATAGATAATTATCTTGCTGAAACTTCAGCTGCTCTAACAGTTGAACACCCAGACTATTCTAATTTAGCCGCAAGAATAAAAGCTAATGCCCTTCATAAGGAAACGCCTGGTTTTATCATTGCAACTAAAAATTTATACGAAGACGGTCTTTTAAAAGAAGAATACTATAATAAAGTAATTGCTAATTCTGAGGCAATTGAATCAATAATCGATTATGATAGAGACTACAGCTTTGATTATTTCGCTCTAACCACTCTAACTAGAGCTTATCTTCTCAAATATGATAATAAAACGATTGAAAGACCTCAGGATCTTTGGATGCGTGTCGCTCTTACTGTTTCTTGTGGTAACTTTGATTTTAATAAAGTTAAAGAAACATATAATACTCTATCAAGCGGTATGTACACCCATGCAACACCTACATTATTCAATAGTGGACTTAAAATGCAACAATTATCATCCTGTTTCTTAATAAGCATGGAAGATGACTCAATAGAAGGTATTTTTAACACAATTAAAGATTGTGCCCTTATCTCTAAAACTGCAGGTGGCATAGGTATGCATGCCCATAATATTCGGGCTAGCGGAAGTCGAATAAAATCAACTAATGGAAAATCCAATGGATTAATACCTTTTCTAAAAATATTTAATGAGACAGCTAAATCTGTTGATCAAGGAGGTGGTAAAAGGAAAGGGTCGTTCGCCGTTTATCTTGAACCTTGGCATGCCGATATCGAAAAATTTCTAGAATTGAGGAAAAATACGGGTGCAGAAGAGTTCAGAGCAAGAGATTTATTTTATGCTTTGTGGGTACCTAATCTTTTTATGAAACGAGTTGAAAATGACGAAGATTGGACACTTATGAGTGAACATGAATGTCCAGGACTTTCAGATCATTATGGCGAAGCTTTCGAAAGATTGTATGCAAAATATGAAAAAGATCTGCCTCATTTAAAAAAAATTAAAGCTAGAAACTTAATGTCTAAAATAATTGAAGCGCAGATTGAAACTGGGCAACCTTATATGCTTTATAAAGATGCTATTAATGAAAAATCTAATCAAAAAAATATTGGAGTTATTAAATCATCTAATTTATGTGCTGAGATTGTTGAGTATTCGAATAAAAGTGAAACTGCTGTATGCAATTTAGCTTCTATTGCTCTACCAAAATTTATTGATAAAAAAAATAAAAAATATGACTACAAAAAACTTTATCAAACCGCAAAACTAGCAACAAAAAACCTTGATCGAGTCATTGATATCAATTTTTATCCAACCGATAAAACAAGTACATCAAATAATTTACATCGTCCAATTGGCCTTGGTGTTCAAGGTCTATCAGATGTATTTTTTATACTATCAATTCCTCATGAAAGTGAAGAGGCTGGAAAAATTAATAAATTAATATTTGAAACAATATATTTTGGTTGTTTAGAGGCTTCTATGGAATTGGCAAAAGAAAAGGGTACTTATTCATCATTTGAAGGTTCTCCACTATCCGATGGAAAATTCCAATTTGATTTGTGGAACACTAAACCCTCCAATATGTGGGATTGGGAAGCGTTAAGAACAAAAATAAAAAAACATGGGACACGCAATTCACTTACAACAGCATGTATGCCTACAGCTTCCACTGGAATTATTTTAGGTAATACGGAAACATTCCAAATTCAAACATCCAACATATACAAAAGACAAACTTTATCTGGTGAATTTTTATTGGTTAATCGACATCTAGTTAAAGAGCTATCTAGAAGAAATCTATGGGATAAAGAAATAAGGGACAACATTATTTTACAAAATGGATCTGTACAAAATATTCCAAACTTTCCTGATGATTTAAAGGAAATATATAAAACCGTGTGGGAAACATCACAACGTGTTGTCATAGACATGGCCGCAGACAGGGGGCCTTTCATTGATCAAACTCAATCCATGAATTTATGGTTATCCAATCCAACTTTTGGAAAAGTAAATTCTATGCATATGTATGCATGGAAAAAAGGTTTGAAAACTGGCATGTATTATCTTCGCAGTAGATCAGCTGTTGATGCTGTTAAAGTCACTGTATCCGCAGAAAAAGTTGCAAAAGAAAACTTTGCCAACTCCATAAAAGAAGATGAGCTAGAAGAATGTTTGACTTGCAGTGCTTAAGTATTAGAGAATAAGAATGATCTCAAAAGGTATTAAATCAATCTTTCCAATCAAGAATCAAGAAATATGGGATAGATATAAATTACACATTCAATCCTTCTGGACTCCAGAGGAAGTTTCTCTTCAAGACGATTTGAGAGATTTGCAGATTTTAAACGAGGGAGAGAGGCACTTTATAAAAAATGTATTGGCTTTTTTTGCAAATTCAGAAGCTATGATAAATGAGAATTTGGCAAGCAGATTTTATAAAGAAATATTAATGCCGGAAGCACGTTGTTTTATATCGATGCAAATGCTTAATGAATCTATACATGCGGAAATGTATGCTTTGCAAATAGAAGCGTACGTTGTGGATCAACAGGAAAAAGACATGTTGTTCAATGCAATTCAAAACGTTCCATGTATTAACCTTAAGGCTAAATGGGTATCAAAATGGTTAAGTGGAAGTCAAAACTTGCTTACTCGTTTGATTGCGTTTGGTTTAGTGGAAGGTCTATTTTTTGCAGGTTCTTTTTGTGCAATTTATTATTTTAGAAAAAGAGGATTACTTCCAGGATTGGCTTTGTCCAATGATTGGATAGCTCGAGACGAGGGAATGCACTTCAGTTTCTCGGCACTTATGTTCAAAATACTTCGTGATAAATTTAACAATAACTCTCTTACGGACACTGATTTGTTAGATGTCAATTTAATAACGGGGAATGTCGCACAATCAGAATTTGAAGAAATTGTCAGGGAGGCAGTATCCTTTGAAAAAGAATTTGTACAAGAAGCTTTACCAGTGGATTTAATTGGAATGAACGCTAATCTTATGAGCCAATATATTGAAGCTGTTGCTGATCGAATTGCTGATCTCTTTGAATTTGAAAGAGTATATAATACGAAAAATCCTTTTGACTTTATGAGAGCTTTGGATGTTCAAAATGTAACAAACTTTTTTGAAAAAAGAGTATCAGAATATCAAAGACCTACTGATAGGGTGCTTAGTTTTGATGATGTTTTCTAATGAAAGCTGAGATTTATTCTAGAACTAACTGTGTGTTTTGTGATAAAGCGAAAATGCGCTTAAGCAAATATAATCCTACAGTGCGTATGCTAGATCAAGACTATACAAGAAAAGATTTCTTTAAAAAATT
>PTLB01000052.1 GCA_002938255.1 Alphaproteobacteria bacterium MarineAlpha5_Bin3
TTATTAATGCCAAAAAAAATAATATTCTTGGAAAACCCTTTAGGTTTAAAAAACCTTTCATTTTAATTCACGGAATTAAGGATAAGGTTGTTTCTGATGTAATTCCTAAAAAAATAATGGAAATAACGACTGGTAATGACGTACAAATACATTTTTTAAAATCGAGTGATCACCGTTTATCATCTAAAAAAGATTTATTAACCATTAACAATGCAATAAATAGCGTTCTCTCCGCAATATAATTAAGCTATTTTAATTTCTTCTACTAGAACAGGATTTTCAAATTTATCAATCATCTCTTCAGGAATAACTTGCCAAAAAAGTAGTCTTTCCTTTTCCCAATTTTCAATTAAATTTTTAGCATGATTGGATTGTGTAACTTGATAATGTTCTTCTATTTTAAGAAATAAATAATTTTCCCAATAAGGAGTCATTTGCTGTTGATATATTACAGTATCTAAATTAATCCTTACTGGAAGAGTCCCCTCTTTATCATAAACAAAAGCCATGCCACCTGTCATTCCCGCCGCAAAATTATTTCCAACTGACCCCAATATCACAACATTGCCACCAGTCATATATTCGCATCCATTGTCACCACACCCTTCAATAATTGTCTCTGCTCCAGAATTTCTAACACAAAACCTATCACCTGCTAAACCCGCTGCAAATAATTTTCCCTTTGTAGCTCCATACAATACTGTATTGCCGATAATAACATTGTCTTTGGCAATAATTTTTGAAGAAGTCTTGGGTCTAATAATAATTTTACCTCCAGATAATCCCTTACCCACATAATCATTGGCATCTCCAAAAACCTCAAGAGTAATTCCTTTTGCTAAAAATGCACCTAGGGATTGCCCCGCTGTTCCGAGTAATCTAATGAAAGCATGGTCGTCAGGAAGTTGTGACATTCCAAACTTGCTTGTAACTTTAGAAGATAATCGTGTTCCTAACGCACGATCAGTATTTTGAATATTATAGGTTAGTTGAATCTTTTGTTTATTATTAAAAAGTGCTTCTGCATCACTAATTATTTTTTGATCTAAACCCTCAGCAACACCATTTATACTTGAGATCTTCTTTGCATAATCTCCCAAATCAGAATCGATTGAAGTTAAAATAGGGTTTAAATCTAACTCATCCAAGTCAGGGCTTCCGCGACTTACTTGATATAATAAATCAGACCTTCCAATAATTTCATTCAATGATATAAATCCGAGGGAAGCTAGTATTTCTCTTACTTCTTCAGCAATAAAGGTAAATAAATTGATAACTTTTTCAGGAGTGCCAGTAAATTTTTCCCTCATTTTTTCATCTTGGGAACAAACTCCTACTGGACATGTATTGGAATGACATTGCCGAACCATTATACATCCCATTGCAACTAAACTTGCTGTTCCAATTCCAAATTCCTCTGCACCTAACATGGCTGCTATGACTACATCTTTCCCAGTTTTAAATCCTCCATCTGTTCGCAAGATAACCTTATCCCTTAAATTGTTAAGAGATAAAACCTGATGAACTTCACTCAACCCTAGTTCCCAAGGAAGTCCAGTGTACTTGATACTTGTCTGCGGGCTAGCTCCAGTTCCTCCATTATGACCCGAAATTAAAATTGTATCTGCTTTTGCTTTAGCTACTCCTGCAGCAACTGTACCTATACCTGATTGTGCAACCAGCTTAACACAAACTCTGGCAATTGGGTTGATTTGCTTAAGGTCATAAATTAACTGGGCTAAATCTTCTATTGAATAAATATCGTGGTGAGGCGGTGGGCTTATCAAAGTTACTCCCTTTCTTGAATGTCTTATTTTTGCAATAAGTGATGTCACTTTGCCGCCTGGCAATTGCCCTCCTTCCCCTGGTTTTGCGCCTTGAGCAATTTTAATTTCAATTTCATCACAATTAATTAAATACTCTGATGTCACACCAAAACGACCGCTGGCAATTTGTTTGATGCGTGATGATGGGTTGTCACCATTTTCCCGTGAATTAAATCTAGCCGGATCTTCTCCTCCCTCTCCAGAATCTGATTTTGACCCTATTCTGTTCATGGCTATTGCTAATGTTTCATGAGCTTCTGGACTTAATGCACCCAACGATATCCCTGGTGTTAATAAACGTTTTCGAATTTCATATATATTTTCTACTTCATCACTAGGTATGTTTTTTTTATTAGATTTAAAATTTAATAAATCACGAATATTGATTGGTTGAATATCATCCATAAGCTTTGAATACTTTTTGTATAGAGAGTAACTATCAGTTCCAACAGCACTTTGAAGCATATGGATTGTGGTTGCTTCAAATGAATGTTTTTCCCCTCCTTTGCGATAACTATAATAACCTCCTATTGGAAGACTAACTACATCGCTATACGCAATCTCGTGAACACGTAATGAACGTTTTTCTAAACCAGACAATCCCATTCCTGATAATTTAGAACTCATTGTTGGAAAAAATTCACTCATAAGATTGCGACTTAATCCCATTGCTTCAAAATTACATCCCCCCCTATACGAACTCACAACAGATATGCCCATCTTACTCATAATTTTAAGCAAACCAGTATCAACCGACTCAATGTATCTTTCAACACACTCCTCATATGATAATTTTTTAAATAGTCCTTTTTTATGACGTTCAGCAATTACTTGCTGAGCTAAATATGCATTAATACTTGTTGCCCCCACTCCTATTAGCACTGCATAATAATGCACATCCAAACATTCCGCTGATTGAACATTTAGGGAAGTAAAAGTCCTTAATTTTTTCTTAATCAGATGATGGTGTACTGAACTTGTTACAAGTATCATTGGTAAAGCTAGTTTATTTATTGACAATTCTTTATCTGTTAAAATAATATGAACGAGTCCCGCTCTAACAGCTTCCTCCGCTTCTTTATTAATTCTTTCTAATTCCTTCTTAAAACTGTAATTTTTTTGATTTAAATTCATTGTTGTATCAATGATTTTTACAGTATCTTTCATATACTGGCGCATTGTCTTAAACTGATTAATGGAAAGAAATGGTGAATTTAATTGTAAATGATCACATTGAGACTGATCTTCATCAAGAATGTTGCTTAAGTTGCCTATTCTTGTTCTAAGAGTCATTACTACTTTTTCTCTTAAGCTATCTATTGGTGGATTTGTAACCTGACTAAAATTTTGCCTAAAAAAATGGTGGAGGCCTCTATAATTGTCAGATAAAACTGCTAAAGGTGTATCGTCACCCATCGAACCTACGGCCTCTTTTTTGTCTGCGATCATCGGATGAAGAATTAATTCAATATCTTCAACGGTCCAGCCAAAAGATGCCATCCTTTTTCTAAGATCGCCCGAATCTATTTCTCTAAATTCTTCATCAACAGACTGAACTAATTTATCAATATGAGTAATTTTTTTTGTCCACTCACCAAATGGTCGAGATTGGGATAGCTTGCTTTTTATCGCTGAATCATGGTAGAATTTTCCTTCTTGGAAATTTACCGCTATCATCTGGCCTGGGCCAACTCGTCCTCTTTCTATAATTTCAGATTCTTCAATATCCACCATACCTGTTTCTGATCCAGCAACTAAAAAGTCTTTTGTGAGAGTATATCGTATTGGTCGAAGACCATTTCTATCCATTCCAGCAATAGCCCAATCTTCATGAACTCCACAAATAGCAGCTGGACCATCCCAAGATTCCATAACAGCGTTAGCATAGGCATATAAGTCTTTTAATTTTTTTGAGAAATCCCTTCTGTGAGCAAAAGCCTCCGGAATGGTTATTAATTTTGCCATCGGTAAAGATCTATTAGAACGTACCAAAAGTTCTATGGTTGCATCAAGTGCGGCAGAGTCAGATGCATTTGAATCTATTATGGGCTTTAGATCTTCAATATTGTTTTCAAAATTTGCATGACGCATCCGTGGCTCATGTGCAGCCATCCAATTTTTATTACCCTTAAGAGTATTAATTTCTCCATTATGAGCAATAACCCTAAAAGGTTGGGCTAATGACCATGTAGGAAATGTATTAGTTGAATATCGTTGATGATAGACGGCAAACTTTGAGATAAACCTACTATCTTGAATATCAGGATAAAAATTTGATAATTGTTCTGCCAAAAACATACCTTTATAAATGATTGATTGTGATGATAATGAGCAAACATAAAACTCATTGATATTCTCTTGTTTTATTTTTTTTTCAATACGTTTTCTTATTAAATAAAGTTTGTTATCAATCTCAACTTTATTGCTAAAAATATCATTGCCAATTAATACCTGTTCAATTTCAGGGCGAGTTAACTTTGCTTTTTCTCCAATTATTCTTGTATTAATTGGAACATGCCTCCAACCAAGGATATTAAAACCACCTTTTATTATTTCGGATTCAACAATAATTCGCGATTTCTCTTGGTCGGCAAAATCTGTACGTGGTAAAAACACCATTCCTACTGCGAAAGGAAAATCATTTGTTTTATGTCCCGCTCTCTCAATCTGCTCTTTAAAAAATTCTTCAGGAAGATCTAGCTGAATTCCGGCTCCATCACCCGTTTTGCCATCAGCATCAACAGCTCCTCGGTGATAAAGAACTTTTAAAGCTTGAATGCCCATTTCAATAACTTCTCTTGAAGGAGTTCCGCTAATAGATGCAATTAATCCTACTCCGCAAGATGAATGTTCATCTTCTTCACGGTAAACGTGATTTTGAATTAATTTATTTTTATTTTTTCTCCATTTGTGTAAATAATAATTTTTAAGCATGAACAAATTCCTTTTCATTCTCATTGACTACGTAAATTAGAGGCTTTTCTTTTTTTAACAGAAAATTATGAATATTTTCCGCGACATCACGACCATCTTTTATTCCCCAGACAACTAGACTACCACCCCGAACAATATCCCCTGCAGCAAAGACGCCTTCTATATTGGTCATCATCGTTTTGTAATTTATTTTAAGTGTCCCCCACTGTGTCACAGAAAGTTCACTTTTATTAAACATAATAGGTAAGTTTTCTGGTTCAAAACCCAAAGCTTCAATAATTAAATCAGTATCTAAATCTTCTTCTGAACCATTTATTGGTTCAGCTTTACGTCTACCCGAATCATCAGCTGATCCAAGTTGCATTTTAATAATTTTTGTTTGTTTAATTCTTTCATTGCCAACAAACTCAACAGGAAGGGACAGCCAATGAAAATCAACTCCCTCTTCAATTGCATTTTCAACTTCATGTTGAGAACCAGGCATATTTTTTTGATCTCGACGATATAAACATTTAACTGATTTTGCACCTTGCCGAACAGCCGTTCTTACGCAGTCCATCGCAGTATCTCCGCCTCCAATAACAACTACGTTTTTATTTTTTGCATTTAACTTTCCATTTTCAAAATCTTCAACTTTATCCTTTAAGCCTTTTCTATTACTTGCAATTAAAAACTCTAAAGCTGGGATAACATTGGGAGCATCATATTGATTTAGATTTATTGCTCTGGATTTATACACTCCTGTTGCAATCAAAATTGCATCATGTTTTTCCTGAAGTTCACCAAATTTTATAGAAGATCCTATTTCACAATTCATCACAAAATTGATTCCGCTATTTTTTAATCTCTGAGTTCTTTTAATTACTATTTCCTTTTCTAATTTGAAATTAGGGATGCCATAAATAAGAAGTCCGCCAGGTCTATCATAACGATCATAAATTGTAATTTGATAACCCTGAATTCGGAGTTGTTCCGCTGCTGCTAAACCTGTTGGTCCAGATCCAATAATACCAATTGAAATATTCTTCTCTTTCTTGACATGTATATTTTTTACCCATCCTTTTTCCCAGGCTACATCAGTTATATATTTTTCAACAGCGCCTATTGTAACTGCTCCATGACCTGATTTTTCAATAACACAATTTCCCTCACACAATCTATCCTGAGGACAAATACGTCCACACACCTCGGGCATGTTATTCGTTAAACTTGCTATTTCATATGCCTCTTCAAGTCGTCCTTCTGCAGTTAGCTTTAACCAATCTGGGATATTATTTTGAAGGGGGCAATGAACTTGACAAAAAGGAATACCACACTGGGAGCATCGGGCGGATTGTTCCTCAGCTTTATCTTTTAAAAATCTTGAATATATTTCAGTAAAATTTTTTGAGCGTGCTTTTACAGATTCTTTTTCTGGATTTCTCTGTTGTATGTCAACAAATTTTAACATTTAGTCCTATTTTTGTACTAATATTCAATTAATTTTATTCATTATAGACGGTATTAAGAAAAACAAATAAATAATGCTTAAAATAGTATTAATATTGTACTAATTATAAAAAAATCTATATTTTATAGGAGAAATTAGTTATTTTTTTTAATAATTTTTTTAATTTTTTCACTTATATTCTGAGGTTCAATACTGAGATCAGAGAATTTTTTATGCCTATTTGAGGAAACATTGTCCCTTTCAAAAAGTTTTAGCTGTTCAGAGTTTATTGGGCATATTGGAGTTTTCTCTAATATTGAAACACCTATTTTTACAAACCAAAGAGGGATTGGCACCAAAACGCGCTTACAATCTAAACAAACTGCCAAGTAATCGTAAAAATCTTTATAAGTAAATATTTCTGGTCCCACTAACTCGAATGTATGTTTTCCCATTAACGATTCCATAATAATTTTATTAACTGCAATTGAGATATCATCAATAAAAACAGGCTGAAATTTTGCCTTACCGCTTCCAAATAAAGGAATGAAAAAAGAAATTTTAAATAATCGAAGTAAAGCTTTCATAAACCTATCTCCGCCACCTATTATTACTCCAGGCTTTATAATAATCGAATTTGAAAGATATTTCTGAATATAGTTCTCGCTCCTAAAAATCATTTCTGATCTTTTGGA
>PTLB01000053.1 GCA_002938255.1 Alphaproteobacteria bacterium MarineAlpha5_Bin3
ATGGAGTTATGAGGAGTTAGCTGCATTTGTTTACAAACCAAAAGAATATATTATTGGCACCAAAATGAATTTTGCTGGATTAAAAAAAGTTGAAGATAGAGCCAATCTTGTTTTGTTCTTGCGAGATCAATCAGATAATCCGGAACCTCTTCCATAATAAATAGTTTTTATAAAAAATGTATTAATTGACTATGGTAACTAATCTTGAAGGACTAGTATCGTTTGCCAATGAACTAGCAAATGAATCAGAAAAAATAATCAATCAATATTTTCGAACAACACTCACAGTTGATGTCAAAAATGATGAAACTCCTGTCACAATTGCGGATAAAAATACTGAATTAAAAATTAGAGAATTGATTCAAGCGAGATATCCAGATCACGGGATCCTTGGGGAAGAATTTGAAGGAACTAATATCGACTCGGAATACCTATGGGTGATTGACCCTATTGATGGCACAAGAAGTTTCATTGCAGGCCACAAAGACTTTGGCACATTGATTGCTCTCCTTCATAACAAAAAACCTATTCTTGGTATCATTAATTGCCCTGCGCATAAGGAGAGATGGGTTGGAGTAAGTGGAGAGCAAACAACAATGAATCAAAAAAAAGTGCAGACATCTACAATACAAACACTGGATAAAAGTTATGTATGCACTTCAGGATTATATTTTGATAATGACCATTTAAGAAAGGGGTTTGATAAAATAATTGAACAAACCATGTACCATCGTTTTGGCGGGGACTGCTATATGTATGGAATGATTGCCTCAGGGTTAATTGAAATTGTGATTGAGGATACTTTAAAAACCCATGATTACATGGCCCTCATACCCATTATTGAAGGAGCAGGGGGAAAAGTGACAGACAAGTACGGTAAGGTTGTTACCATTCATTCCGAGGGAAGTATTGTTGCTTCTGCAAATGATCAATTACATAAGGAATTAATTGATATAATCAATAATTAGTAATTTAATTTTCTTTTTTTTTAAAAACAATTATATTTAAATCATGAATATAATTAAGCTCTCTCTTTTAATCATAAGTATAACTTTCCCTTCATTTTTGAAAGCTGAAATTAATGTAGCGCATGCGATTGCCATGCATGGGGAACCGAAATATCCCGATGGTTTTCAATACGTTGATTATGCCAATCCTGACGCCCCCAAAGGAGGGAAGGTTATCTTAAGTTCCACCGGCTCCTATGATTCTTTTAACCCCTTTATTCTTAAAGGAACAGCTGCAGCTGGCATTGGTAATTTGTATGAAACATTAACAACGGGATCCAGTGATGAAGCGTTTACAGAATATGGATTAATTGCAAAAACAATTGAATGGCCGGATGATCGTTCTTGGGTTGCCTTTACTATTCATGAAGAAGCCGTATGGCATGATGGAAAAAAAATTTCTCCTGAAGATGTCATTTGGACATTCAACACCCTAATGGAAAAAGGACATCCCTTTTACAAATACTATTACAGTGATGTAGTTGAAGTTATTCAAGAAAATGATAATAAAGTACGATTCAATTTCAAAGGTAACACGAATTTAGAATTGCCCCTAATTGTTGGTCAGCTTCCAGTGCTACCAAAACATTACTGGGCCAATAAAAACTTTGAAGAAACATCAATGGATATTCCTATTGGCAGTGGACCGTATAAAATAAAAAGGTTTGATGCAGGTCGTACTATAACTTACGAGCTCGATCCTGATTATTGGGGAAAAAACATTCCTATAAAAAAAGGCACAGAAAATTTTGGCGTCATACAATATGAGTACTATAAAGACAGGTCTATTGAACGCGAAGCTTTCAAATCTGGTGGTATAGATTTATTCTCTGAAAACACCTCTAAAGATTGGGCAACCAGTTATGACACGCCAGCAGTACAGAATGGATTAATTAAAAAAGAATTAATTGAGCATCAAAACCCTCAAGGAATGCAAGGTTTTGCTTTCAATACTCGCAAAGAAATTTTTGAAGATAAACGTGTTCGAGAAGCGCTATCTTATGCATTTGATTTTGAATGGACTAATAAAAATTTATTTTATAATGCTTATAAAAGAACAAATAGTTTTTTTGAAAACTCAGAATTGGCTTCATCAGGAGTACCTTCAGGGGGGGAATTAGATTTATTAAATGACTATAGAGAATTGTTGCCGCAAAAATTATTCCAAGAAGAATATAATCCACCAAAAACAGACGGCTCTGGTTTTATGCGAAAAGAACTCCAAGAGGCAACAAAATTGCTTCAAGATGCAGGTTGGGAGCTTCAAGAAGGAAAATTGATCAATAAAAAATCAGGAAGTAAATTTGAATTTGAACTCCTTCTGGTATCACCTGCCTTTGAGAGAATAGTTTTGCCTTTCAAGGACAATCTTGCGAAATTAGGAATAGATGTCAGCGTGAGAACAATTGATAGCGCGCAATATCAAAATCGATTGGATGGTTTCGATTTTGATATGATTGTTAGTACATTTTCTCAAAGTTTGTCTCCAGGAAATGAACAAAGAAACTTTTGGGGTTCAGATGCGGCAAAAACCAACGGTTCAAGAAATATTATTGGTATTTCTAATGAGGTAATTGATTCACTCATTGAAAAAGTCATTTCTGCCAAAGACCGGGAAGATCTAATTGTGACAACACAAGCGCTAGATCGTGTTCTTCTCTGGAATCACTATGTTATACCCCAATGGCATATATCCGCTTATCGAACTCTCTATTGGGATATTTTTGATAAGCCTTCAGTGAGGCCAAAATATTCCCTTGGAACTAACACATGGTGGGTTGATACTGACAAGGCCAGTACAATTAACCAGAGAAAAAAATCCCTTCAATAGCTCTTATAATTAACATCTTTTGTTCATAATTAATGATATAATTATCTTTCTATGACCGCATATATTATCAGACGGTTGCTCCTAGTAATACCCACTTTGCTAGGAATTATGTTAATCAATTTCGCTGTAATTCAAATTGTTCCCGGGGGGCCGGTGGAACAAATGATTGCGCAGATGACCGGAACAGCTGTTGAATCTACAGCAAGATTTTCAGGAGGTGGTGAAGGAGAAAATTTAAATAGTATTAGTATTTCTGATTCTTCAAATTTTGATTCTAAATACAGGGGTGCCCAAGGTTTAGGTCCAGATATAATTAAAGAAATTGAAGAAATGTACGGGATGAATAGACCGGCACATATTCGATTTTTTGGCATGTTAAAAGATTATTTAACTTTTGATTTTGGAGAGAGTTTTTTTCGTGATCAAAAAGTGATTAGCTTAGTTTTAGATAAAATGCCTGTCTCTATTTCTTTAGGATTGTGGACAACACTACTTGTTTATTTAGTTTCTATTCCACTTGGAATACGCAAAGCCATTCGTGATGGTAGTCAATTTGATATTACATCCAGCACCATCATTACTATTGGATACGCTATTCCCAATTTTTTATTTGCGGTCATTTTAATTGTTTTTTTTGCTGGGGGTAGGTACTATAACATTTTTCCATTGCGGGGTTTGGTATCCGAAAATTTCGATGAATTAAATATATTATTAAAAATAAAAGATTATTTCTGGCATCTCACACTTCCTTTGCTAGCTATGTTGGTCAGCGGTTTTGCTGGATTAACCTTTTTAACTAAAAATTCCTTCCTTGACCAAATCAGTCAACAATACGTTATGACAGCGAGGGCAAAAGGCTTGTCGGAAAATAAAGTTTTATATGGTCATGTGTTTCGCAATGCCATGTTAATCGTGATTGCAGGTTTCCCATCTTCCTTTATAGGTATACTTTTTTCAAGCTCCCTATTTATTGAAGTAATCTTTTCACTAGATGGATTGGGATTACTTGGTTACGAAGCCGCTTTAACTCGGGATTATCCAGTTATTTTTGCGACATTGTATTTCTTTTCCTTATTGGGCCTCATCATGGGCATTTTAGGAGACATTATGTATTCAATTATTGATCCAAGGATTGATTTTGAATCGAGAGATAATTGATGCAAATATCACCTCTCAATCAAAGGCGTTTTAATAATTTCAAATCCAATAAACGCGGTTGGTACTCTTTTTGGATTTTCTCGTTTTTGTTTTTGATTTCAATTTTCGCAGATTTCATTGCTAATGATAAACCTTTGTTAGTGCGCTATGATAATGCCTTTTATTTACCTATTATAAATGAATATCCTGAAACTATTTTTGGCGGTGATTTTGAAACAGAAGCGGATTACCGCGATCCTTTTGTAAAAAAGTTAATACACAGCAATGGATGGATAATAATGCCTATAATACCCTACTCTTATAATACTATCATAAGAGACCTAAATGTTCCTGCTCCAGCACCACCATCTCAAAAAAATTGGCTAGGAACCGATGATCAAGCAAGAGATGTGCTTGCAAGATTAATTTACGGTTTCCGAATCTCTATATTGTTTGGATTTACTCTAACATTTTTTTCAATGATCATAGGTGTTTCTGCAGGTGCCGTTCAAGGTTACTTTGGTGGAAAAACAGATTTATTTTTTCAACGATTCATGGAGATTTGGTCAGCTATTCCAGCCCTCTATGTTTTAATCATCTTGGCTAGTATAGTTCAGCCCAATTTCTGGTGGTTGCTCATTATTTTATTAATATTTAGTTGGATGGGATATGTAGGTGTGGTTAGAGCTGAATTTTTACGTGCTCGCAACTTTGATTATGTGAGGGCTGCAAAAGCATTGGGTGTTTCAAACTCAACTATTATGTTCAGGCACTTACTTCCCAACGCCACTGTAGCTACAATTACTTTTCTTCCTTTTAGTTTAAGCGCTTCTGTTACTGCTTTGTCTGGTTTGGATTTTTTAGGTTTTGGTTTGCCTCCTGGTTCCGCTTCATTGGGAGAAATGGTAAATCAAGGTAGAAATAACTTACAAGCTCCCTGGTTGGGATTAACAAGTTTTTTTACACTAGGCTTAATGTTAGGTTTGCTGGTGTTCGTAGGAGAAGCCATAAGAGACGCCCTTGATCCAAGGAAAACATTCATCTAATTATGGAAAATTTAATATCTGTAAAAAATTTAAGCGTTGGTTTTCGGTCACAGCACAAAAAAACAAATGTTGTTCATTCAATTTCATTTGATATACCCAAAGGCAAGACTATAGCGCTCGTTGGAGAATCTGGTTCGGGAAAAACTGTTACAGCCTTAAGTATTCTTAAATTATTACCCTATCCTACTGCCTTTCATAGTTCAGGTGAAATAATCTACAATAAACAAAATCTCTTAAACATGAGTGATAAAAATATTCAAAAAATAAGAGGCAAAAATATTACCACAATATTCCAAGAGCCAATGTCAAGCCTAAATCCTCTTCACACTATAGAAAAGCAAATTAATGAAATGCTAATAACGCATTCCAAAATATCTTACGCAGATGCAACAAAAAAAACCAAGGAATTACTTATCAATGTTGGTTTGGAAAGCATTTCAAAGAGAATAAAATCATACTCATACGAATTGTCAGGGGGACAACGTCAAAGAGTTATGATTGCAATGGGCATAGCCAATGATCCCGATTTGCTGATAGCAGATGAGCCAACTACTGCGTTGGATGTAACGGTTCAACTGCAGATTTTAAAATTGATTAAAAATCTACAAAAAAAGCTAAACATGGCAATATTATTTATCAGTCATGATCTGACTGTTGTCAAACATTTGGCTGACCATATTTGCATCATGAAAGACGGTATAATTGTAGAAAATAATACAAAAGAAAACATTTTTTTTAATCCACAACATGAATACACAAAAAAATTAGTTAATTTTCAAAATAAGAAAAAAAATAGCAAAACATTGGGATCCAAAAAAATATTAGAAGTAAACAAATTAAAGGTGTGGTATCCAATTAAAAAAGGCATTTTGAGAAGAATAGTTGGTCACGTTAAAGCTGTTGATTCAATAAACTTAACTTTATTCAAAAATCAAACCCTAGGTATCGTTGGTGAATCAGGTTCGGGAAAAACATCATTGGTCTTAGCCTTGTTAAAATTAATTTCATTTAAGGGTGACGTCATTTTTAATGAAAAACATATTTCTACAATCAGTAATAACAAATTGCACAATTTAAGAAAAGATATGCAAATTATTTTTCAAGATCCCTTTAGTTCTTTAAGTCCAAGAATGACAATTGAAGAAATAATAAGCGAAGGTTTAAACATTCATGAAAAACATTTAACACTTCCAGACAAGAAAAATAAAATAAAGCGAATAATGAATGAAGTGGGTTTAGATTTTGAAACGATCTACAATCGTTTCCCGCACGAGTTTTCCGGTGGCCAAAGACAAAGAATTGCAATTGCAAGAGCCCTTATCCTAAATCCAAAATTACTTATCCTAGATGAGCCAACTTCTTCCTTGGATGTAACTATCCAAAGCCAAATTTTAGATCTTTTGAATTCCTTGCAAAAAAAATATCAACTTAGCTATATTTTTATTAGTCATGATATGAAGATAATAAATTCAGTTGCAGATTATGTTATTGTTTTAAAAGAAGGAAAGATTGTGGAAGAAGGAAATACCAACAGTATATTTGAAAAACCGCGAAACAATTACACAAAAGAATTGTTACAATCGGTTATTTAATAAAATTCAATTTCATTAATTATTTTTTTATTTAATTTATCTAGAGTTACTGTTTTTATTGAACTATAATAAACACAATCATGTCAACAACAGTTAGCAGTAGTTTTCATTGGAAATGTAGACATACATGGCAACGCAGTGCCAAGAACACCTTGTGGTGTCTGTTAGGATGCAGCATTGGTGATTTTGGAACAATTTTATTTTTTCAATTAAGT
>PTLB01000054.1 GCA_002938255.1 Alphaproteobacteria bacterium MarineAlpha5_Bin3
CGAACATATCAATTGAAGATGGAATAAGGGCTGCAGAATTATGCTGCATTAATATTATTGCTGCATTAAAACAAGGTACTAATGGAAACTGGGATCAACTTGATAGTTTTGTCAAGCTAGGTGGTTTTGTCAATAGTCCAGATGATTTCACTGATCATCCAAAAATAATTAATGGTGCATCAGACTTATTAGTTAAAATTTTTGGCGATCAAGGAAGACATGCTCGTTTCGCAGTAGGTTCAAACTCTCTTCCAATGAATATTTCAGTTGAAATTGATGCGATAATAAAAATTAAATAAGATAATGGTCAGTTCTCCTGACAAATATTTTTTTATTAATAACATTGCCTCTGTAGATGTTAATGATTGGAATGAATGTGCTGGACTGGATCACCCTTTTACACGTCATGAGTATCTAAGCGCCTTAGAGAGAAGCAACAGCGCGTCAACGAAGACTGGCTGGACTCCCTTTCATTATATTGAAAAAAATAATAAGAACAAAATAATAGCTGTCTGTCCCCTTTATATAAAATCCCATTCATTTGGAGAATACATCTTTGACCATGCCTGGGCAGATGCCTATCACCGTCACGGATTAAACTATTACCCAAAATTGCAATCAGCAATCCCTTTTACCCCCGTCACGGGGGAGAGAATTATTGTCAGTGATGCGCTAAAAGATAAATTGTCAAAAAAAGTTGAAATCATTAATAGGATTATCGAAAAAACAAAAAAAATAAATGTTTCCTCCCTACATTTTAATTTTCTTCCCCAACCCAATAACATAAAGCAACAAAATCCAGAGTTGTTAGTACGACAAGGAATTCAATTTCATTGGAAAAATAATAATTACAAATCTTTTGATGATTTTCTTAAAACACTGTCTTCTCGTAAAAGAAAAGTGATTAAAAAAGAGCGTCTTTGCATTGATAGCAACAATCTAAAAATAAAATTATTGATCGGTGACAAAATTACTTCTGAGCATTGGGATTTTTTTTATCAGTGTTATCTTAACACGACTGGAAGAAAATGGGGTTCTGCCTACCTAACGAAAGATTTTTTTTTAGAACTTAGCAAGACACTCGCAGATAAAATTCTTCTCATTATTGCGCTTAAAGAAGAAAAGATGGTTGCTTCAGCCATAAATTTTCTTAGCTCAACTCATTTATATGGAAGGCTATGGGGGACAATGTATGATATTCCCTACCTGCATTTTGAATTATGTTATTACCAAGCAATTGAATATGCTATTGCAAACAACATCAAAATTGTTGAAGCAGGCGCACAAGGAGAACATAAATTGCAAAGAGGGTACATGCCTGAAAAAATATGGAGTTTGCACTGGATCAAAGATCAACAGTTTAGCAAAGCAATTAACAAATATTTGGATCAAGAAATTAGCCTAACGAACAAACAAAAAAAAGATTTGGAGCAATTCGCACCCTTCAAAAACAACTAAACCAAAACTTTTTTCTCTTCTTGTTTGTGTGAATATTGAAAATTAACTTTATTATCTTTTAGTATGATATCAATGTGCCCTCCTTTAGCGATGGAACCAAAAATTAACTCTTCAGCCATTGGTTTTTTTATTTCTTCCTGCATCACCCTGCTAAGCTGTCTTGCACCGTATACTTCATCATATCCTTTATCAGCCAAATATTCTTTAGTTTCTTGATCAATAGCTAGGGTTACACCTTTTTCATATAGTTGTGCCTCCACCTCAATAATAAATTTATCGACAATCGATAGCACTATTTCTTTATTCAAATGATTGAAATGAATAATTGAGTCAATTCTATTTCTAAACTCTGGTGTAAATAATTTGTCTATTGCTTCACTGCTGTCACTACTTGACCTCACAGAATTAAATCCTATTCTTTTTTTAGATATATCAACTGCCCCTGCATTTGTTGTCATGATTAGTATCACGTTGCGAAAATCTACAGATTTCCCATTATGGTCTGTTAGTTTGCCGTAATCCATAATTTGCAAAAGAATATTGAAAAGATCAAAATGAGCTTTTTCAATTTCATCCAGCAATAAAACGCTGTGAGGGTGCTGGTCGATGCCATCTGTGAGCAAGCCACCCTGATCGAAACCCACATACCCCGGAGGAGCTCCAATTAGACGACTTACCGAATGGCGCTCCAAATATTCTGACATGTCAAATCGAAGTAATTTAATTCCTAGTGTTTTACTTAATTGCCTTGCAACCTCTGTTTTTCCAACTCCGGTTGGACCAGAGAACAAATAAGAGCCGATGGGTTTTCCTTCTTCTCGTAAGCCCGCTCTTGCAAGCTTGATAGAAGAGGCAAGTTCCTTAATTGCTATATCTTGACCAAAAATAAAATTTTTCAAATCTCTTTCTAGGTTTTTCAAGCCCTCTTTATCATTGCTACTGACGCTTTTTGTTGGAATACGCGCTATCAACGCAACAACTGCTTCAATTTCTTTGGATGTTATAATTTTCTTTCGTGAGGAAACAGGTAGCAAATACTGAGAGGCTCCTGCTTCATCTATAACATCTATAGCCTTATCCGGGAGTTTGCGATCACCAATATATTTATTCGATAATTCGACAGCGCTGATAATTGCATCTGTTGAATACTTGATTCCGTGGTGTTTCTCATAGTAATTTTTTAAACCTTTTAATATTTTTATAGCCTCATCTTTTGTAGGCTCTTTAATATCTATTTTCTGAAAACGTCTTGCAAGCGCTCTGTCTTTTTCAAAATAATTTGTAAACTCTTTGTAGGTTGTCGACCCAATACATCGTAGATCCCCCTTACCTAAAGAAGGTTTTAAAATATTGCTAGCATCCATCGATCCGCCACTAGTTGCCCCAGCTCCAATGACAGTATGTATCTCATCAATAAAAAGAATTGCTTTTTTTTCTTTTCTTAACTCTTTTAAAACAGCTTTTAAGCGTTCCTCAAAATCTCCCCGATATCTTGTGCCCGCCAAAAGAGATCCCATATCAAGCGAATAAATTACAGCATCCAAAATAATGTCTGGAACATTTTTCTCAACAATCTTTTTTGCCAAACCTTCAGCAATAGCTGTTTTCCCTACGCCAGGGTCACCAACTAATAATGGATTATTTTTTTGCCTTCGGCACAAAATTTGTATTGTGCGGTCAACTTCATTTTTCCTTCCAATTAATTTGTCAATACCTCCCTCTTCTGCTTTAGTGTTTAAATTAATGCAAAATTCATCAAGAGCTTTCCTGGTTTTTTTTCCCATTGAAGAATCATCAATATAATCTTCTTGATCAATGTGGTTTTCTCCTCCTTCTTTTACTTTCGCTATCCCATGAGAAATGTATTGAACGGCATCTAATCGTGACATCTTTTGTTGACCTAAAAAGTATACGGCGTAACTTTCCTTTTCGGAAAACATGGCTACCAGCATGTTGGCGCCCGTCACTTCTTCTCTTCCGCTGGATTGCACGTGAATAGCAGCTCTTTGCAAAACCCTCTGAAAACCATTTGTTAACTTTGGCTCTCCATTAAAAGTCTCTTGCAAATTTTTTAACTCATTAGAAATAAAATCATCTAACTTTTTTCGCAGTAAAACAATATCAATACCGCAAGCATTTAAAACACTAAGGGCATCCTTATCCTCAATAAGACAAAATAAGAGATGTTCAAGAGTAACAAATTCATGCTTTTTGGATGCAGCTAATTGATATGAATTTCCTAACGTTTTTTCTAAATTAGATGATAGCATTATGATTTTTCCATTGCACTCTGAAGAGGGTGCTCATTTTTTTTAGCCATATCCATAACATACTTACATTTTGATTCAGCTACTTCATAAGTAAAAGTTCCACACACACCTATTCCTTTTTTATGAACATGCAGCATGATTTGAGTTGCCTCCTCCTGTTTCTTATTAAACACTTTCTCTAGTACCATAATAACAAATTCCATGGGGGTATAATCATCGTTAAGTAGGAACACATTATACATTGATGGTTTTTTTGTTTTGGGCTGAGAATCAAGTAACAAACCACGCTGAAGTTCGTTGTTTTGACTATTATTATCATATTCTTCTAAAACAATTTTTTTCATACTAAGTTTAATAAATAAGAATTTTTTAATAAAATTAAAGAGATTTCTATTTGAGAACATCGAAAAATATATGTAAAAGAATTTAAGTTTTCATGAAAAACCTTCAAAATTACATTAAAATCCTAATATTTATTGCTTTTATTGCTTATTCTACCTCTCTTTTGGCAAAAAGGGCGGCTATTATTATTGATTATGACTCTAAGGAGGTGTTGTTTGAAATTAATGCTGATACAAGAAATTATCCAGCCTCACTAACAAAAATTATGACTCTTTATATTGTTTTTGATTATTTGCACAAAAACAGACTTTCATGGAATTCACAAATGAAAGTATCAAAAATAGCATCGTCCCGCCCCCCAAGTAAATTATATTTAGAAGAAGGATCATACATAACAGTTGAGAATGCTGTCCTAGCGCTTGTCATTAAATCCGCAAACGATGTTGCTGCTGTAGTAGCTGAACACATAAGTAAAACAGAAAAGGAATTTGCAAAATTAATGACTGCATATGCAAGAAATATTGGAATGAAAAATACAACTTTCAAAAATGCCTCTGGTCTCCCTAACAGGGCACAAATGACATCAGCACGAGATATTGCAACTTTATCCCATGCCTTGATTTCGAATTTTCCTGAGGAATACAAATTATTTAGTCGCGAAAAATTTTTATGGAAAGGCAAAACATACAAAACCCATAATCGTCTTATGCAATCCTACGAGGGTGCTGATGGTATTAAAACTGGATATATTAAAGATTCAGGTTTCCAATTAGCTTTTTCAGCGGTAAGAGAAGATAAAAGATTAATAGGCGTATACTTTGGTGGCGATTCTGGAAAACACCGGGATAAAACACTTGCGTTTTTAATGGATAAAGAATTTGGCGAACTTAATATTAACGCCCCTTCATCTTCTTCAACTAAAATTGTTAAAAAAGAGAAAGCAAATACAAATAATTATAAAGTTGTAGTGGGTACTTTTAAGTATAAAAATAGTGCTGAAAAACAATTAAAATTAATTCAACAAAAATACCCCAAAACAACAAACAATAAAGAAGCCAAAGTTGTATCAATAAAAATTAACGGAAAACAGCTCTATGAGTCACGGTTTCAATTTTTCACAAAAAAAGATGCCAACAATGCTTGTTCAAGATTAAAAAAATATAAAAGAGATTGCTTTATTCGTGGGTAAATCGATACTCTACTCCACTTAATTGTAACTGTTCCTGAATCAAATTAGTCAAACTGATTAAATCACTCCTATTTAAAGCTTCTGCCCTGCATGTGAGCTGGTTTTGGGTGTTGCTGGCCCTAATCAAAAACCATCCCAATTTATTTTGCACTCTAATTCCATCAATATTTATAATTTCTCCTTCTGTATTTTTTAAGCGTTCCTTAATTTCATCAATAATGGCAAACTTTCTAATTTCTTCAACATCAAAACGTATCTCAGGTGTAGAGTAAGTTGCGGGATATTTTCCAATTATATCAGATAATTTTTTTGATTGGTTGCTAAGAATGCGTAATAATCGTAACGCTACATACATTGCATCATCATATCCAAAAAAATCATCAGCATAAAAAATATGACCACTCATTTCTCCCGAAAGAGGTGAATTTAATTCTTTCATTTTTTCTTTTATCGGAGAATGTCCAGTTCGCGCCATGATTGGATTGCAGTTAATTTTTTTTGCCTCATCAAAAAATACTTTACTACATTTAACATCCATAATGATTTTAGGTTGGTCATAAAGTTTAGTTATTTCTGAGCAAAGTATTAACATGTATTGATCAGCCCACACAATTTTGCCCCTATTATCTACCACACCTAATCTGTCACCATCACCATCAAAGGCAAAACCAATATCGCATTTGTAGTCAATGACTGTTCTAATTAATTGTTCCATATTTTTCGGAACAGTAGGATCAGGATGGTGATTTGGAAATGTGCCATCAACATTCTCATTAATTAATATATTTTTGGTATTTTGAAGCTGTGAAGTAATTTCTTTAATAATTAGCCCCATTGCTCCGTTGCCAGTATCCCAAGCAATTTTTAATTTATTATTAATATTTATGTTTTGTAAATCTCTTTTAACATATTCATTTGTAATATTGTGTTGAATAAAACTTCCCTCTTCTATGTTTAATGTTTCATTTTGCATGATGGATTGGAGATTTTGAATTTCATCCGCATAAAAAGAATTTTTGTTAAACACCATTTTAAATCCATTGTAATCTGGAGGGTTATGAGATCCTGTCACCATTACCGCCGCATCGGAATTAAAATGATGATGAGCAAAATAGATCATAGGAGTAGGCCCCATCCCCACATTTATAACTTTTGCTCCAGCTTGCTTTAATCCTTCACATAAAGCATGGTGTAATTTTGGAGAAGTTATACGTCCATCAAATCCCGTAACAACAGTACTCGAGGAGGATCTGGATTTAACAACAAAACCAAATGTTCTGCCAATTGTATACGCTGTATTTTCGTTAAGATTACTCCCAACAATTCCCCTGATATCGTATTCTCTTAAAACTTCAGGATCAAAGTTTTCAAGTGAGTAATTACTTTCCAATACCATAATATGAAAAACCTAATTCTTCTAACTCAGCAGATCTATAAATATTGCGTAAATCAAAAATTATTGCATCTTTAATTTTCTCTTTGATCTTAGTAAAATTTAATGCTCTAAACTCATTCCATTCCGTGCCAAT
>PTLB01000055.1 GCA_002938255.1 Alphaproteobacteria bacterium MarineAlpha5_Bin3
AAACCAAATCCTTTGAGTTGATCATCCCAAAAAACTTTAATGTTATCTGATTGAACTTTAGTTACAAACTTCGTAGTTAATTTTGCCATAGTGACTTCTCCTAGTTTTTAAATCAGTTTCAACAATGACAACGAAGAAGCGATGGGGGGTGGGGTATGTGTACCACATGAGTACCACGCGTCCTCGTATCACCGAGTAATGTAACTAAATATAAATTTAGGAGAGTCTAACTTTTCCCTTATTGTTCGTAGGGAATCGTAAACATAAGTACCTGTAAGTTCTTTGCCAGATTAGATTACAAATCAACTGCTCTACCAAATGAGCTAACGCGGCACGAAACATCATTTACAATCCTTTTAAATATTCGACAAGAATTTTTCTTAATAAATTTATATTCCTGGAATATAAGGAACGCCATCTCCTTTTGCTTTTTCATTCATTTCAGATAATGTTGTGCAATTAAATAAAGGAAGGGTTATTAAAATAAGAAAGATAATTTTTTTAAACATAAAAAACTTATAAAGTCTGAATTTTTGCAGCGCAATATTTAAATTCAGGAATTTTGGCAAAAGGATCTAAGGCTGGATTAGTTAACAAGTTGGCAGCAGCCTCATTATAACAAAATGGAATAAATATTACACCTTCAGGTATTGCCCTATCTTCTTGAACTTTAATTTTAATTTCACCTCTTCGCGTAGAAACCTTAATCATGTCACCGGGCGTAATATTATTTTTTAAAATATCTTTTGGAGAAAGAGAGGCAGATGCTTCTGGTTCAATGGCATTTAAATTACTGGCTTTTCTCGTCATTGCACCCGTGTGCCAATGCTCTAATTGTCTCCCTGTTGTTAAAATCATCGGGAAAGATTGATTCGGCATTTCATCTGGGCTTGTTACGTTTGCCGAAACAAATTTTCCTCTTCCATCAGGAGTTGGAAAGCTGTCTCCAAAAACAATTTCCTCTCCTTTTGAATCTGGTGAATTACATGGATAAGTTACAGATCCCTCTTTATCAAGCCTATCCCATGTAATATTTTTTAAAGATGGCATTGCTTTAGACATTTCATTGAAAATATCTTTTGGGTGTTTATAATTCCATTCTAGTCCAAGTCTTTTACCAATTTCGTTTGTAATCCACCAATCTTCCCTAGCTTCACCTGGCGCATCAATAGCTTTCCGTCCCATTTGCACTTGCCTATTTGTATTTGTTACTGTTCCGTTTTTCTCCGGCCAAGCAGAAGCAGGCAAAATTACATCAGCATAAGTTGAGGTCTCTGTTAAAAAAATATCTTGTACAACTAAGTGTTGCAACTTCTGTAAAGCTGATCTTGCATGATTTAAGTCTGGATCAGACATGGCGGGATTTTCTCCAAGAATGTACATGCCTTTAACTTCATTGTTGTGAATAGCATCCATTATTTCAACAACCGTTAATCCATTATTAGGATCAAGTTCTGTATCCCAAAATTTTTCATAAAATTCCTTATTATTATCTTTTTCAACCAATTGATAATCAGGATACATCATTGGAATTAAACCTGCATCTGATGCTCCTTGAACATTGTTTTGACCTCTTAGAGGATGAAGTCCTGTACCCTGTCTACCTACATTTCCTGTCATTAATGCAAGTGATATTAGGCAACGTGCATTATCAGTACCGTGCACATGCTGTGATATGCCCATGCCCCAAAATATTATTCCTTTCTTGGTAGTGGCAAAAATTCTTGCAACTTCTTTAATTATGGATGGATTAATTCCACTTATTTTTTCCATCTTTTCAGGTTGAAAAGATTTTAAGTGTTCTTTCAATTCTTCAAAGCCAAGTGTGTGATCTTTGATGTACTCTGTATTGTATAATTTCTCTTCTACAATTACGTGCATAATAGAATTCAGTAATGCAACATCAGATCCTGATTTAAATTGAAGCATATGAGTTGCTTGTTTTCTAAGTGCCAGACCTCTAGGATCCATTACTATGAGCCTAGATCCTTTTTTAACAGCATTTTTGAAAAAGGTTGCTGCGACAGGATGATTTTCTGTTGGGTTTGCTCCAATGACAATTATAACTTCCGAATGTTCCACTTCATAAAAAGGTGCTGTCACTGCGCCAGAACCAATAGTTTCCAATAAGGCGACAACTGATGAAGCATGGCATAAACGAGTACAATGATCTACATTATTTGTCTTTAATCCTGTGCGGATAAGTTTTTGAAATAAATAAGCTTCTTCATTTGAACATTTTGCAGACCCAAAACCTGCTAAACTACTTTTGTTATTGTCTGGTTTTCTAAGTTGTAACAAGCCTTTAGCTGCAAAATCAAGGGCCTCTTCCCAAGAAGCTTCTCTGAAATATTCGTGTAAATTAGAAAAATCAATATTGGGATGTAAGTCTTTTTGTTTTCCTTGAATTCTAATTAAGGGTTTGGTGAGTCTCTCAGGATGGTTTACATAATCAAAACCAAACCTTCCTTTGACGCATAGTCTGTTTTTATTTGCAGGACCGTCAATTCCATCAACATATGATATTGTATTCCCATTAATATTGTACTCAAGTTGGCAGCCTACACCACAATATGGGCAAACACTTTCTACCTTTTTTTCTATTGTGGTATGACCAATTCCTTTTTCATCAACAATAGAAGAAGGCATTAATGCGCCTGTAGGACACGCCTGCACACATTCACCACATGCAACACAAGAACTATCTCCCATGGGATCATCAAAATCAAAAACAATTTTTGACTTTTCACCTCTGTAAGCCATACCAATTACATCATTGACTTGCACTTCACGACATGCACGGACACAAAGATTGCATTGAATACAAGCATCAAGATTAACTGCCATGGAAGGATGTGAAACATCAGGCGCACAAGCAATTTTTGCGGGGAAACGATTATCTTTTAATTCAATTTTATCTATCCAGTTCCAAAAATTTGAATTTTTGTCATGTGAAATTTCACGTTTTGGTTGATCTGCTAATAATAATTCGAACACAAGTTTTCTTGATTCTTTCGCTCTTTTACTTGAAGTAAAAACTTTCATGTCACTTGTGGGTTTCCTTATACAAGACGCAGCAAGAACCCTCTCACCTTCCACTTCAACCATACAAGAACGACAATTTCCATCAGGACGGTAGGATGGTTCTGGGGAATGACATAAATGAGGAATTTCAATTCCAAGCCGCTTTGCCACTTGCCAAATTGTTTCATTAGCATCAGCCTCAACAGCTTGATTATTTATATAAAAAGATGTTTTTCCTTTACTCATATTGGATATCGTCTGCAAAATGTTTCATAATAGACTTTAATGGATTTGTTGCTGCTTGACCTAAACCACAAATTGATGCATCAGCCATCACTAAGGACAAATCTTCAAGTTGTTTTTTGTTCCACTTATTATTTTGCATTAATTTAACCGTTTTTTCTGTACCTACCCTACAAGGTGTGCACTGTCCGCAACTTTCATCTTCAAAAAACTTTAACAAATTTAAACCAACCTCCATAATATTATCCTTGTCTGATAAAATAACAACAGCGGCAGAACCTAAAAAACAACCAAGATCATCTAATTCTTTTATTCCATAATCCAAAGGAATGTTATTTAAAGTAGAGGGTAATATGCCGCCTGATGCCCCACCTGGCAAATATCCCTTAAAATTATGACCCTCTAACATTCCGTCACAATAATTATGAATTAATTCATGAACCGTTGTACCAGCTGGGGCGATTTTCACTCCTGGATTTTTTACCCTTCCTGATACAGAATAGCTATGAAATCCTTTTCTCTCCCTAGTCCCTTGACTTGAAAACCAATCTGGTCCTTTTTCAATTATATCTCTTATCCAATAAAGGGTTTCAATGTTATTTACCAAGGTTGGTTTTCCAAATAAACCAACCTCTGCAACATACGGTGGTCTATGTCTTGGCAAACCTCTTTTGCCTTCAATACTTTCAAGCATAGCGGACTCCTCTCCACATATATATGCTCCTGCTCCCCTTCTAATTATAAAATAGTTTTCCTTAATAAGACCATTTTCTTCTAGAATATTAATTTCATTTTTTAAAATTTCAATTGCCGCAGGGTATTCATCTCTTAAATAAATATAAACTTTATGAGCTTTAATAAAATGAGCAGCTATTAAAACTCCTTCTAGAAAGCGGTGGGGATCAGTTTCAAGATAGTACCTATCTTTAAATGTACCAGGTTCTCCTTCATCTCCATTTATTGCAAGATATTTTAAATCGTCATATTGAGAAACGATTTGCCATTTTTTTCCAGTAGGGAAACCTGCACCACCTTTTCCTTTTAAGCCACTATCAATTAAAATTTTTATTATTTCTTCGTTAGAAATTTCATTATTTTTTATTTTTTTGGAGATTACATAGCCGCCTGAAGCAATATATTCATCATATTTTTTATATTCTGGAACAATAGGCTTAAATTTTTTTAAATTTATTGCTTCAATAACACTTTTGGTAGTAGCTTTATCTATATAATTTTTTCCAACGCAGACTGTAGGTGCTAATTGGCATCTGCCCATACATGGACCTGGTACAATTTTAATGTTTGCATCTTTATAGTCATCTAGTTCTTTTAAAATATTCTTAGCTCCAAAAAGTTCGCAAGTTAAACTTTCACAAACCCTGACAAATGTGACTGGTTTAATTTGTTTTTGATTCTTCACTATATTAAAATGAGCATAAAAAGTCGCAACTTCATATATTTCTGCCAATGGCAAATTGGTAATTTCAGCAAGAGCAACAAGATGTTTGTCATATAAAATGCCATATTTATCCTGAATCAAATGAAGATATTCGATTAATTCATCTCTGATTATAGTTTTATCAATAAAAAGTGATTGAATTTCTTCAAGAATATTATTCTCAACCTGACGACCTTTAGGGTGCCATCGTTTTTTCTTTTTTTTAAAAGCTGATTTATTTTGAGATATAAAATTATTCATTAGAAAAAAACTAGTATAAACTAGGTTCTATTTTTATCATAAAGAAATGAAAGAAGAAGTTGAAAATAATGAAATAGAGCTTGATACCTCAGGTACGGAATGTCCTATCCCTGTACTAAAAGCCAGAAAATTATCTCAGTCACTTACTAAAGGAAATATTGTTAAAGTAATTGCTACTGATCCATTAGCAGAAGAAGACTTCAAACATTACTGCGAACAATCTGGATATGAGTATCTTGATTGTAACAAAGAAAAAGAAAAGCTTTATATAAGATATAAAATTAGTAGATGACTAATTAAAGAGTTCTTTAAATGAATAAAAGATAAAACGATCACCTCTGGATATGTAGCTAATATTTTCAGGAATTTCCAAAATTCCATCTGTAAAAACCATAGAAGAAATCATTCCAGAACCTTGTTTATAATATCTGTTTACCGATAAATTTTCTGAATTTTTAATTATGTTAACTCTAAGCCACTCCATTCTTTGATTTTTCTTTTTCATTGAGAACATTGCTGTTGCTTTTATTCCTCTAGGCTGGATTAAAGGTGCTCCACATAAAAATTCTAAAAATGGTTTAACTATCATGCCGTATAATAAATGAACTGAAACAGGGTTTCCTGGCAAACAAATCATGAATGTATTTTTAATTTTGCCAACTGCTAAGGGTCGACCTGGTTTGATTGCCGCCTTCCAAAAAAAAATTTTCCCAAGTTTTTGAATAGTTTGAATTAAATGATCCTCTTCACCTACTGACGCTCCTCCTGTTGTAATTAGAACATCAAATTTATTCGTATTTCTAAGGATTGAATTAATAATGAATTTTTTTGTATCTTTCAAAATTCCAAGATACTTATTCTCTAAATATGCATGATCAAGTAAAGCATGCAATGAATAATGGTTAGAATTATTAATCTGTGAGCCATGAAGTCTCTCTGAAGGCTTTTTTAATTCATTTCCGCTAACATAATATCCAATCTTTAATTTCTTTTTAACAACAACTCGTTGCTTACCAATAGCAGCGATTAGATTAATATTTGTTGCATTGATCTTATCACCTTTTGATAAAACTTTTGAACCCTTCACTATATCTTCTCCGGCAAGACGGCAATTTTCTCCATAAGTAGGTATTTTGTTTATCAGTATATGCTTGTCTTTAACTGTCACATTTTCTTGCATTACAATAGTTTTACAATTTGAGGGCATGCATGCACCTGTAAAAATGCGGGCTACCTCACCTTTCTTTAGATCAATGGGAAGTTTATCACCTGCGGCAATACGCTGTGTAAATAATAATTTTTGTGTCTTATTTAAATCGCTTTTATGGATGGCATAACCATCTACTGCAGAATTGTTAAAGGGTGGTAAGTTTATTTTACTTTTGATATCCTTTGCTAAAATTCTATTCTTTGCATCAATCAATATTACTTCTTCGCTACCGATTTTATTTTTTTTAATTTTTCTTAATAAATTAAAGATAGAAGATTTAGTTAAAGGTTTTTTATTCATTACTTATAATTTAAAATAAATTGTACAATTTTTTTAATTTCATTCTTTTTAAACTGCAACTGAGAATACTCAACTATGCGAGTATCGCATATTAAAGCTACTACATTGCTTAATTTAGTAAACATAAAAGTTGAGGGTTGGAGTGGATTGTTAATAATCTCAATTTTAGGATGATTGTCATTTTTATATCCTTCAACAATAACAATATCCGGCCTATCTAATTCACCAATCAAATCTTCTAATTTTTTTTCAGGAGCATCCTTTAACTCAACCATT
>PTLB01000056.1 GCA_002938255.1 Alphaproteobacteria bacterium MarineAlpha5_Bin3
TTCCCTCTTCCACTTCAATGGGATAGGGAGATTTTTGAGCAATAACAGGTTTAATATTCATCAGTAGTCCTTTCAAAAGTCCAATATTTTTTTAAAAAAGAAAGTTGGTCTCTATAGTAATTATGAAGATAGTTCATATACGTCCCATTTAGTTTTTTCAGCAATTCTGTCATATAAAGCTTTAGCTCTAAGATTATCGTTATGGGTTATCCATCTTATCAAATTCCAACCTTTTGATTTTGATATTTTTTTTAATTCATTAAGTATTTTTTCACCAATTTTTTTACCTCTATATTTTGGTTCAATAAATAGATCGTCAAGAAAACCAATCTCCTTTCCTCTCAATGGGCTTGGCATTTTTCTATAATGAGCAAATCCAACTATATTCCCATCAACCTCATAGACAAGACCACTGACTTCATGATCCTTATCGTGCAACCAATTCCATACGGTCTGGAGAATTTTTTTATTCATTTCAACTTTATAAAAATCTGCATAACCTCTATAAAGATTTTCCCATTGTTCCTTATCTTTTGATTGAATTTCTCTGATCATGATTCTCGATACTGACCCAAAATCAATATTCCTAAAAGTTTTTTCATTGAGATAATCTTATCACTAACCACAAGGAATGTTGATTAATAATTTTCTTCATTTAACTTCGCTCACAGATCAAACAACAATTAACCAATTACTAAATCAAGAGATAATTTTCCCAATCTTTCGCATCCTTCTTTAGTAACAAGATACGTTTCGCCCAAATTCATCGCTGTTTTTGATTCTGAGTGCATTAAAATCATGTGCATAAAAAAAATTTGGTTTTCTGCAATTGGAACAGGATTATTTGCATACAACATTGGCCAATCCATCCAGTTGGGTGCGAAAGTCGTTCCCAGAGAATAACCACATGCATTCAATCGTGCACTTTTGTATTTTGAGTTATCAATAATTTTCCTGTGCGCCTCAAATACATCTCCGGCAAGATTGCCAGGTTGTAGAGCGCTAGAACAAGCATGCAAGGTTTCATAACATAGTTGATGCATTTCCAAATGTTCTTTTTTGGCTTTTCCTATGGTGATTGTTCGCATCAAAACAGAATGATAATGCCTGTACACCCCTGCAAACTCAATTGTCAGTTGATCTAAATCTTTTAATTTCTTTCTTCCAGAAAAATACCTACATAAAAGAGCATCTTCACCAGAGCCAATAATAAATTCATTTCCTGGATAGTCCCCGCCTCCTGCAAAAACCTCACCCTGCATAGCAGCAAGAATGGATGATTCATCCGTACCCGGGTGAGCTAGTTCCCATGCTTTTTCAAGCGCTTTATCCGCAAGATGAGCGGCTTTCCTAACATAGCTTAATTCTGAGGTGGATTTAACCAATCTAAGTTTGGAAATTAAAAAGGATTCATCTTTCAATGAAAAATCCACAAGAGATTGGTTAAGCCGCAGGGCGTTCCTCCCTGTCAGACCATATGATTCATACTCCACGCCAATATTCTTTTTGCCAAGATTCAATTCATACAAAATATTTTTTAGTTCATTGCTTGGACTAGCACCATCTTTATCAATCCATATCCGTATATCTTTAATGATGGAAGTATTTTGTGCTTGTCGCAAATCAGGGGTTCTTGTTAATAATATTTTTTCACCCCTGGCAGTTAAAACAAGGCATTGAAAAAAAACATAACCAAATGTGTCATAGCCTGTTAGCCAATACATCGATTCTTGCCTAAAAATTAATAACGCATCTAAGTTTTTTTCTCTTAGGGAGTAAATTACTGATTTTTCCCGATCTTGAAATTCCGTTTTTGAAAAATGTAGTGCCATGTCAGTTACATTTTATTTTATTTAACAAAGATTCAAAAAATTTATTTTTCCCCCTAAATATATTCTCTGCATCTGTCAAATCTACTTCTTTAAAATTAAATTTTGTACCTATTGTAAATTGAGCAATTCTTGCAATGTCCGCCAAAATCACTGTAGCAATTTTAGGATATCCTCCAATCGAAGGATGTTCCGCCATAAGAATAATAGGATTTCCATTTCCGGGTACCTGAATAGATCCTTTTATAATTCCCTCAGAGGCTATATTATGTGATTTTATTGATGAAATTTTATTACCTTCAATTCTTACTCCCATCCTATTGGTTGTATTGCTGATAGTAAAAGGTTTTGAATAAAAATTTTTAATCACTTTTTGCATAAAATAATTCATTTGCGGACCTCTTAACACCCTGATTGCATCATCTTGATATTTGTATTGATTAAAATCCAAAGAACTAATTAATCTTGATCCATCCTGATGAAAATAAAGCAATTGGTTATCAGAAATCTTTTTACCCTCATTAGGGCCTATTTGTGATTGTGTTAAAGTTGAAGAACATCCATAATGTTGAGTTACTACAAATCCTCCTTCGACTGCTAAATATCCATAATTTGATTTAATGGTAGACAATATATCGAGTGTATCACCCTCATTTAATAAATATGAACGATAAGGAATTCCTTCAACAATACTACCATCACACCATATATTAAAGGCAACATCTCCTGTTATTGTAAAACGACATTTTCCTTTTTTAAGTTTTAGCCGCGGTCCTTGATTCGCAAACTCTAATATGGGGGTAAGCAATTCATTATTTACAATTTCATTTGCTAATCTAAATAAGTCATTATCAACAACTCCACCTGTAGTTATTCCTAAATGTTGAACATTTGAGTAACCACTATCTTGGAATGTTGTATGTACGCCACCTCTCATTATTTCAAAATAATTTTTATTCATTATTTTTATTCATTTTTCCAAATTGTTTTTTGGAAATTGATTTAAATTTGACTAAATGCCCAGTATTAACAAAGGTAGGATTTTTTTTATTTTTATCAAACATGCGTTGCGGAGTTCGTCCAATAATATTCCAACCTCCAGGACTTTGGTTAGGATAGATCACGCAAAGATTATCAACTATTCCCACAGATCCAGCAGGCACATGAACACGAGGTGTTAATTTTCTAGGAACAGACAGTTGTTTGTCAAGATTACCCATAAAGGGCAAGCCTGGCATAAATCCAATCATATAGACATAAAATTCTGTGCTTAGATGTAATTTAATTATGTTGCTTTTGGTTATTCGTGTTTTTTCAGAAACATCAATTATATCCAAAGCAAATTCATCATCATAACATATGGGTATTTCAACGATTTCTTTTTTATTAACATGGGTAATTTCTTTTTGATTTAAAGAATGTAAAAAATCTATTATTTTTGTTTTTGTGTCAGAGAAAGCATTAAACTGAATTAGAATTTTATTATAAGAAGGTACACAATTTATTATTTTTAAATGATTATCTTTTTCTATTTCTTGTAAGATACAATCAGCAAAAGAAATAACATATTTGTTTATCTGAATATTTATCTCTGAACCAAAATCTAACAAAAAAGCTTGTTCACTTATTTGATTGATGTGTTTCAACATAGTTATGTGGTATAATATAGAAATGGAAGTGAATTTAAACTGCGATCTTGGAGAAAAATCAGAGCATTATAGCGGTATTAACGACCAAGCTTTAATTGAAATAATTAACACTGCGAACATTGCTTGTGGATATCATGCAGGTAGTGAATCTGTAATTGAAACTACTATAAAAATAGCTAAAGAAAATAACGTAAGCATTGGCGCTCATCCTGGATTCGCTGATAAAAAAAATTTTGGTCGTAAACGCATTGAATTAAAAAAAAATGAATTAAAAAAACTTATTCGAGATCAACTAGAAATTATAAGCGGTATTGCTGATGCTCACCAATGGCCAATAACACATGTAAAACCTCACGGAGCACTAAATAACATGGCATGTGAAAATTTTGATGTGGGACTTGCTATTGGAGAGAGTGTCTACGAATTTAATAAAGATCTAATTTATTTAGTTTTGCCTTTAAGTGAAATGGAAAAAGCAGCTCAACAGTTAAATCTGAAATATGCATGCGAGATTTTTGCTGACAGAAATTATCAAGATAATGGCCAATTAATTTCACGAACTGATCCTAATGCAATGATAGAAAGTTTCAAAACAGCTTCAGAAAACATATTAGAAATGCTGCACACCTCTTCCATTAAATGCTTATCTGGTAAAAAAATAAAATGTCAAATTGATTCTATATGTATTCATGGAGATGGCTTAAGGGCAGTTTCTATAGCAAAAGAATTAAAAAAAGTTTTAATAGAAAACAATATTCAGTTAGTAAACTTAGATAAATTAAATTAATTTATTTTATAATTATTCCATAAACCATAAGGAGTACTGAATGCTTTGTAGTACAGCAGTACTCTTAAAAAAAATTGTAAAAAAAAATTGCTATTTTAATAACTTATTAAATAATTCAGGGACAATATTTTCATATTGTCCCTTTTAATAATGAAGTAAAAATTATTTTTCAGCCCATGTAGGCATAGGATACTTTAGTTCACATGCAGCTAATTCAAATGGATAGACTGTACAGTATTTGCCATTTTGAACTTGCATTAATATTCCTCGAGTTTTTTCATTTTGACCGTCTGGTCCAAATTTAACTCCATGGTAAGGAACAATCAAAGAGCTAGAATCAATATCCAGATCAACAAGTGCTTGTCTGATTTTCTCAGAATCTGTTGATCCAGCATTGTTGATTGCTTGTGCTAGAGCCATAAATCCTGTGAATGCCCTTGCTGGGACATCTGATAAATCTCTTCCTCCGGAATGTATTTTAAACAGTTCATTAATTTTTCCAATCAAAGGGATTGTAGTAGCTAAATCAGTATTAAATGGAGATCTTGTAATAACTCCTTCAGCTTTACTACCCATTGTTTCGATAAATTTAGGATCTGTATATCCCGCATTTTGAGCAATTAACAATTGTGGATTGTAGTCCAACTCTTGTGCAGTGTTTAAAAAAAGATATGCATCAGCTGTATAAGATGATGGCAACAACACATCTGGGTTTTTGGCCTTAAGCCTCTGAACTTCAGAACTTAAAGATGTTGTTTTTGCTTGGTAACTAATTTTCTCTACAACTTCATAACCTTGTTCTCCTGCCATTCTTTCTTGTGTTGACCCACTGTCGGTTCCCCAAAGAGTGTCTTCATGAATAATTCCAATAGTTTTTAAGTTTCCACCTTTGCTATTAAAGTCATTTATGAATTCAAACATTAATTGAGTGAATTCTCCATCATGTGGTGTAACCCTAAAGAAGTATTTGAAACCTCTTTGAGTTAGTTTTGGCGAAGTAGATTCACCATTCACCCAGGGTATTTTGGCACGTTCAGTAACCTGACTTGCAGCCCCAGTGACTGATGAATAATAAGCACCGAACATAGCGTGTACTTTTTCATCTTGTACCATTCTTTCGGTTTCACTAATGCCAACGTCCTGTTTTCCTCCATGATCACCGACAACAATGGTAATTTTAGCGCCATTCAAACCAGATAAACCTTCTTCTTTAGATAAAGGTATACCAAGATCATGACTATTATTAATAATATCTAAAGCAGTTTTAACAGCCGCAACCGCATCTATCCCAACTTGAGCAACTGGCCCCGTTAAAGGATACAGAACCCCTATTTTTACCTCATTTGCATTACTTTGAGTAACAAGCGATAAAGAAAAGCAAGCTACAAAGGTAAAACATGTTAACAATTTCTTCATATTTCCTCCCATCGATAATGAATAATAACATATGACTTGAATGAAAATATGTAAACATTTAAATCCTTATTTTGAGAGGTTAAATTGACAATTGAGATAATTATTCAAGCAATCGTTTCAGGCTTATTAATGGGGTTCATTTATGCGCTCATTGCGGCCGGTTTAAGTTTAATTTTCGGATTAATGGAAATTGTAAATTTTGCACATGGAGAACACCTTATGCTATCAATGTTTTCTTCATTTTGGTTATGGACTTTACTTGGTCTAGATCCAATTATTTCAATTCCTATTACTATGCTAATTTTAGCAATCAGTGGAATTTTAACCCACTATCTTTTAATTCGATATATTTTAAAAGCAAAAATGCTTGTACAAATTTGTGCAACATTTGGTCTGTCAATATTTTTGCGTTCTCTTGCACAATTTTTGTGGACACCTGATTTTAGATACATAGCAAACCCTCTTTTAGAAGGAAGATTAGAAATTGCGGGTATATTTATTGGTCAACCGCAATTTTATGCTAGTCTTGTGTGCTTATTATCATTTTTATTATTATATTTATTCGTAAATAAATCCGAAACTGGGCTTGCTTTACAAGCGACAGCACAAGATCGTGAAGCAGCAGAAACATTAGGTATAAATTCAAACAAAATGTTTGCATTAGGTTGGGCATTGGGTTTGTCATGTGTAAGCATTGCAGGGGCAATGATGTCTAACTTTTTTTTTATTTTTCCTGATGTAGGTGTGCATTTTGCATTATTTGCTTTTGTAGCTGTTGCTCTGGGTGGTTTTGGAAGTATTATCGGCTGTTTAGTTGCAGGCATTATAATTGGTTTAGTAGAATCTTTAGGTGGCTTGTTAATCGATCCCTCTTACAAATTACTCTATGTTTTTTTCATATATTTAATTATCGTAATTTATCGTCCCCAAGGATTGTTTGGCAGATAACTAATGAATAGCAATTTACAAAATGCAAAACTTGAACCCTTATGGCATACTAACAAAATTGTTATTGCATTAATTTTTTTTCTAGTAGCTTCA
>PTLB01000057.1 GCA_002938255.1 Alphaproteobacteria bacterium MarineAlpha5_Bin3
TAGATTAAGATAATAAAACGTTTAATTAACAGGGAGGTTAATTATGGATAATGAGTTATCAGCTCTGGTAACCATATTTACAGAATTCTATTACTGGATCACAGTCGTTTTGATGTTTTTGATCCATATAGGATTTTGTATGTATGAGGTAGGAGTATCTCGGCATAAAAATCATCTCCATACACTGATGAAAAATACAATGCTTATACCTTTGGTAACAGTAACGTGGTTTTTCTTTGGTTGGTGGATTTATTGGGCCTTTGTAAACGGTCCTTGGATTGGCACATCTATTATGGATGGTAATAGCGGTCTTCAGCTAGGTGGAGGATTTGGAGCAAACGATTTTGCAGATCCTTTAAACCCACTTATGGGTATTAATCTAGGTGATCATATTAGTGGTGTTTTCTGGGCTGCGTTCTTGCTATTTTCTTGGACAGCAGCTTCTATAGTTTCAGGTGCTGTTATTGAGAGAATTAGAATATCCGCATTTGGAATATTAGCTATAGCTATTGGTTCTGTTTTCTGGAGTATTGACGCATCTTGGGGATGGCACTTTGATGGTTGGATGGTCAAAATACTAGGTTATCATGATGCTTACGCTTCAGGAGTAATTCACGCCGTTTGCGGTGGATTTGCCCTTGGTGTGCTGGCAGTTCTTGGTCCTCGTATTGGTAAATTTGCCTCTGATGGAACACCAAGAAATATTGGACCAAGAAATCCTTGGCTGGTTGCTATAGGATTATTCCTAATTTATACTGGTTTTTGGGGTTTCTACGCAGCTTGTAATATTCCAATTTTTGATCTTGGACCTGAATATGGCATGGAAGGTGTAACGTATTTCACTGCAACTAATATTTATTTAACTCCTACAACCCTAAGTGGTATTACGATGAATTTCCTACTATCACTATCAGGTGGTTTGTTGGCAGGTTACTGGATTTCTAAAGGAGATCCTTTTTGGACATATTCAAGTGGTCTGGCAGGAATTATTACATCATCTGCTGGAAATGATTTATACCACCCATTACAAGCTATGATTATCGCTGCTATTGGTGTGTATGTTGCATACAAAATGCACTTTTGGGTTGAGCGTCGATTTAAAATTGACGACGCTGTAGGCGCGGTGGCCGTGCATGGTTATGCTGGCGTGGTCGGACTCGTAATTTGTGGCTTTGTTTTGTGGGGATACCCATCTTCAGGTTACGAAGGTTATGCGGCTATAAATCCAATTGGAATGATTATCGGCGCGATAATAATGTTTGGTGTCCTAGGATTTTTACCTGGTTGGATTATTGCTAAAATTTTACATTCAATGGGTAAACTTAGAATACCTCATGAAGTAGAGTTAGCGGGTATGGACTTCAACTATATGGAAGCATCTAAAGCGGATGAAACTGCTCTAGCTGCCGACGAAAAATAAGGAGGGTAATTTATGGCAACTGTAACTAGTTGGACTGAAACGCTTCCTGCAGGGGAAACTGTTATTTATCCTTTTGTAGGTACTGAATGGCTATGGCTGTTAATAGCTGTTGTTTTTTGGTTAACTTGGCATTTTAAAACATCTGCCGGGGAGACCGAAGAGCATAATGAATTGGCCGCTAAAGGCAAAGGTCCCAGTGATTATAAAAATAATATTGCTGATTGGTAATATTAACATATCTCATAAAAAATAATAAATAGGGCGTTGTAAAAGACGCCCTTTTTTTATACTCATCAAATACAAATGAATTCTGAAAATGACAACAAGAAGAAAAGGCCATATAGGATGATCAATGTTGCTTTTCCTCCAGCAAAATACGGTTTGTATATTGCTGTTGTCATAATCATTATTTGTTCCTTACTTATATTCTTTAAATAATTTTTTATGAAAGCCGTAGCTCTCAACATATCCGCATGGATGCTGTTACCCGTCATGGATGGCATGGCCAAGCATCTCAGTGCTGAAATTCATTTTCTCCAGGTTGTTTGGGGCAGGTATTTTTTTATGGTTATAATAAGCCTACCTTTAACTTATTTTTTTTTTTATAACCATCTAAAGTTTCCTAAAAATATTTGGATTCAATTAATAAGAAGTTCTTTTCTTTTTTTATCAACAGTTTTTTTCTTTTTTTCAATTTCGATAATATCATTGGCAGAAGCATTATCCTTGATGTTTGTTGCGCCAATTATTGTTACTTTGCTCTCAGCTCTAATTCTTAAGGAACAAGTAGGTATTAGAAGATGGTGTGCAGTAATATTTGGATTTATAGGAGCTCTAATAATAATTCGTCCTGGATTTGAGGAAATTAATATAGCATCTATTGCAGCTTTGGGTGCAGGATTAAGTTACGGTTTCTACATTATAAGCACAAGAAAATTATCTTTTATTGATAGCCCTCTTTTAACTTTAATATTTACAGGTTTATCAGGAGCTATCTTTGTTTCATTCATTGTTCCTTTTTTTTGGACTTCACTTGATCCCATTCAATGGTTATTACTAATAGCTTTAGCTGCTGTAGGAACCCTTGGTCACTTACTGTTAATCTTATCACTGAATTTTGCCGAAGCTTCAAAGTTGGCACCACTTGGTTACTTTGAAATTGTTACAAATGTTATTATTGGATATTATTTTTTTGGAGATTTTCCTAACAAATGGATTTGGCTGGGCCTTGTTTTTATTATATCGAGCGGAATATATATTTTTGTTAGAGAGAGAGCCAAAAAAAGAAAAGTATTGCAAAATCCTCCTTTCATTAAAATTTAATGCTAAATTTAAAAGATAAACAAAAAGGAATTCTACTAGCGTTTATTGGCGTATTGTGCATTACACCCGATTCTTTATCGGTACGCCTAGTCAATGTGAATTCATGGGATTTGGTATTTTATAGAGGGTTAATACCTTTTGTATGCTTGCTATTCCTACTTTTAGCTGTTTACAGAAAAAATTTTATTCAAATCTGTTTAGCTGTTGGCTTTGCTGGCATATTAAATGCGGTGCTTGTTGCTCTCGGCAACATTACTTTCATTGCTTCTCTAGAAAATACAAATGTAGCCAATACCTTGATTATGATTAGTTTAGCTCCATTCATGGCTGCCATTATGAGTTCAATTTTTCTTAAAGAACATCCCAATTCAAGAACATGGATTACCATGTCTCTTTGCTTTTGTTTTGTTCTTTTTATTTTTTATGATTCTTATGAAACAGATAAATTGGTGGGGGATCTTTTTGGAATAATGACAGCGATATTGATCGGCGCAAGTGCGGTGGTAATTCGTTACGGCAAAGTTGTTAATTTTCTCCCCTCATTATTATTAGCAAAGTTTTTCACAATGCTGTTTGCAATATTTTTTGTTAATTCTCTAGTTTTGGCACAATCAGACATATTATTAGTTATCATAATGGGGGTTTTTTTCATATTTCTTCCACTTAGTTTATTAACCTTGGCCCCTCGTTACATAGCGGCACATGAAGTTGAGTTATTCTTTGTTTTAGAAACCGCATTGGGACCAATTTGGGTGTGGTTTTTTATTCATGAGCAACCTTCATTTAAAACAATTATCGGCGGAATGGCTATAGTATTAATTATTTTCGTTTATACCCTGATGGAGTTAAAAAATAGCGGGACAGAGTGATTATAAATTTATTTAGAAAAATAATTAAATGACGAATAAAATTGTACTTTCAAAGACTATACGTTTGCTTGGTGAGATACTTGGAAATATAATCAAGGAACAAGAAGGTATATCCGTATTTAACAAGATAGAAAAAATACGAGCTTTATCAAAATCTAGTAGAGGTGACAGGAGCAAAAACACTATTAATCGTTCATTTACCAAACTGAAAAGAGAGATATCAAAACTAAATGCAAAAGACACCCTTGTTATTGCAAGATCTTTCAGTAAATTTTTAGATTTTTCTAATATTGCAGAATCACTTTTTAGTATTCACAATATCCATGATCATAATATTCGAAAAACTCAAGAAACTAATGAAATTGTTATATTAGAAGAAGCAATTTTAGATGTTTTTAAAAATAAGTCTTTATCATTAAATAGATTCTATGAAACTGCTATAAATCTAAAAATAGAAATTGTACTTACTGCTCATCCAACGGAAGTAAAAAGAAGAACGCTAATTCAAAAATATGCAAAAGTTAATCATTTATTAGATAGTTATAATAATTTAAGAATTTTTACAAAACAAAATATAAATCTTGAAAAAAATCTTTTACAAAATAATCTTCATGAAGAAATTACTTCAGTATGGAAAACAGATGAAATTAAAAGATCACGCCCCACTCCTGTTGAAGAAGCAAAATGGGGACTTGCCGTAATAGAGGATAGCTTGTGGAATGCAATTCCTAAAATTTGTTCAAGATTTAATAATGCAGTAAAATATTATACTAATAAAGATTTGCCAATTAATTTTTCACCTATAGTATTTGGATCATGGATGGGTGGAGATCGTGATGGCAATCCAAACGTAACTGCCAAAACTACAAAAGAAGTAATACTGTTATCTAGATGGGAAGCTGCAAGTTTGTATGAAAAAGAGTTTACAAAATTAATCCAGAGCCTTTCATTGCATGATTGCTCAAAAAAAATAAAAAAAGTAGTAGGAAAAACTTGGGAGCCCTACCGTGTTTTTTTGAGACCTATACGCAATAAATTAAACCAAACTCAAAAAGAAATTGAATCTTGTCTTAAAGAAAATAGAGAACCAAAGAAAACCTTGTTGGTTCAATCTGTTAATGAAATTATACAACCTCTTAATGATGTGTATAATTCTTTAAGTTCGGTAAAGTGTCAAATAATTGCAAATGGTATTGTTTTAGATCTAATTCGTCGTGCGCATACATTTGGATTAAATTTAACTAAATTAGACATTCGCCAGGAAGCAGCTAGACATTATAAATTAATAACTTCAGTGTGTAAAAAACTTGGAATAGCTGATTATTCTAAACTTTCAGAAGAAGCAAAAATTAAATTTTTAAGTAAAGAATATAAATCTAAACGTCCCCTTATACCCCAAAATATTAAATTAGATGCTGATGACAATGAAACTTGGACAACTTTTAAAATGATATCAGAGTCACCCAGAGAATGTCTCGGAGCCTATGTTATTTCCATGGCATCAAACGTTTCGGATATTTTAGCTGTAATGCTTTTACAAAAAGAAGCAGGAGTTAAATCATGTTTGCGCATAGTTCCTTTATTTGAAACTTTATCTGATCTTCAAAATTCCCATATTGTAATGGAAAATTTGTTTAAACATTCTTGGTACGTGAATTATTTCAAAAAAAATCAAGAAATAATGATTGGATATTCAGATTCTAGTAAAGATGCCGGAAAATTTGCAGCAAGTTGGGCGCAATATTGTGCACAAGAAAAATTAGGCAACATTGCAACAAAATATAAAATTAAACTAACTTTGTTTCATGGCAGAGGAGGTTCAGTAGGTAGGGGGGGAGGACCAGTTTATGCAGCCTTACTCTCTCAACCGCCTGGAACTGTTAATGCAAGAACGCGAGTAACAGAGCAGGGAGAGGTGATACAACAAAAATATGGCTCTGAGTCCTTAGCTGAATATAGTTTAGGAACATATATTGGAGCTGTATTAGAGGCTACCCTTTCACCTCCTATTCAGCCCAAAAAGGAATGGCGCAATTTAATAGATGAAATGAGCATCCTATCAAGTAAATCCTACAGAAGATACCTAAACAATGATAAAAATTTTTTAAGATATTTTGATGAGATAACCCCAAAAAATATTATTGGTAAGCTATATATTGGTTCAAGACCAGCTAAGCGTAAGCAATCTCAAGATATTAAAAATTTAAGAGCCATTCCTTGGGTTTTTGCCTGGACACAAATACGTTTGGTTTTACCCGCTTGGCTTGGTACTACAGAGGCATTGCAATTGGCTGCTAAAGGTAAGAATAAATTAATTTTAAAGGATATGCTTTATCGGTGGCCCTTTTTTTATGAAATGATGGATATGCTGGATATGATTTTAACTAAAACAAATCAACGCGTCATAGAATATTATGAAGAATGCCTTGCCGATAAGGATCTGAAAAAAATAGGAAGTAATCTCAGAAAAAGCTTATTGTCATTAATTGATTTAAATAAAAAATTGATACCTAGTCATATTCTCAATCAACGTAAGGAATTTAGAAAATCTATCTTGATTAGAGATACTTATGCTGAAATATTAAATTTATTACAAGCAAATATAATGCTTAGATTATCAAAAAAAAATATCGATAGAAAACAAAAAGAAATATTGATGGATGCAATGATTGTAACAATTTCTGGTATTTCCTCAGCTATGAAAAATACTGGTTAATTTCATACTTTTTAACAACCAATTAAACTTTAGTTATTATTTTTAATTCGGCACCTTAATTAATGTGATAAGAAAAAATAATGACTAAGAATACTTATGACCAAGGGAGATTAAATTTACCTTTTGTTGGTATTTGTACATTTGGGAAATATCCTTACATAGAAGATTGGGACAAAATT
>PTLB01000058.1 GCA_002938255.1 Alphaproteobacteria bacterium MarineAlpha5_Bin3
ATATCTTTTATTAAAAACAAGAGCCATTCAATTCTTGATATGGGAACTGGCGCAGGGTTGCCTGGAGTTGTCTTGTCCATAGTTGGTTATAAATATATTACACTTGTTGATTCAAATGGAAAAAAAATTAAATTTTTGAAAAGGACAAAGGATGATCTAGGCTTGGATTTAAATATAATTTTAGGCCGTCTTGAAAAAATACATAACTTAAAATTTGATATCATCACCTCTAGAGCTTTGGCTAAACTCAATATTCTTTTTGGTTATTCACAAAATTTTATGAAAAAAAACACAGTTTTAATTTTTTTAAAAGGCAAAACTGTTAATGATGAAATATTTGAGGCAAAAAAAAATTGGAAATTTGAATTTCAAAAATACCAAAGTGTTTCTGATACAAGGGGGGTAATTTTGGTTATAGAAAGGCTTTCTAGAACTAATGACTAAAATTATAGCAATAGCCAATCAAAAGGGAGGAGTTGGCAAAACCACAACTGCCATTAACCTTGCAACCGCCATGGCTGCTATAGAAAAAAAAATATTGCTAATTGATGCTGACCCACAGAGCAACGCTAGTACTGGACTTGGTTTGTTGGAGGAGGATAGAAACCCGTCTTTGTATAATCTTTTAACCGACAAGAAATTTAATCCAAATAGCATAAAGGAAACCAAAATTCCCTACTTGAACATAATTGCTTCAACCATAGATCTTGCAGCTTCAGAAATTGAACTAGCGGAAATGGATGACAGAGAAAATATTATGAAAAATATTTTGAACAAGATTGCCGGTTATGACTATCTTTTTATAGACTGCCCTCCCGCTCTCGGATTATTAACCATTAATAGTTTGGTAGCCTCTGACTCTGTTATTATTCCTCTCCAATGTGAGTTTTTTGCCCTAGAAGGTTTAAGCTCTCTAATATCAACAATTGAAACAATAAAATCAACGCTAAATCCTCAAATTCAAATAGAGGGCATTGTTTTAACAATGTATGATAAAAGAAATTCCCTAAGCGCACTTGTTGAAGAAGATGTCAGAGGCCATTTTGGCAAAAAGGTTTATAAGACTGTGATACCACGAAATGTAAGAATTTCTGAAGCCCCCAGTCATGGAAAGCCAGTATTAATATATGATACATCTTGTGTAGGTTCCGTGGCATATATTGGTCTTGCAAAAGAAGTGATTTTCAACCAAGAATAAAGTAATGAATACAGAAAATAAAAAACTAGGGAGAGGTTTGGGGGCACTGCTGCCTTCTGGAAAAAATAAAGAAGATAAAAGTTTTAAGTTTATAAATGTTTCTGAAATACAGGCCAATTTAAATCAACCAAGAAAAAACTTTAAAAAAGATGATCTTGAAGAATTAGCCTTATCTATAAAATCCCAAGGTATTTTACAGCCCATCGTTGTTAGGTTACTATCTAGCAACAACTACAAAATAATTGCTGGCGAAAGAAGATGGAGGGCGGCTCAATTAGCTGGTATCCATGAAATACCCGCTTTTATTAAAGAAATTCCAGAAGACCTATTAAATGAAGCGGCATTGATTGAAAATATTCAGCGTGAAAACCTTAATCCTGTTGAAGAAGCGCGCGCATATGAATCTATACTAAAAAAACACCAATCAAATTATGATGAGTTGAGCAAAATAGTAGGAAAAAGTAAAAGCCACATATCAAATATGATACGATTACTAGAGCTTGAAGAAGAAATACTTAATTATATGATTTCTGGGAAACTATCAATGGGCCACGCAAGGGCGCTTATAGGGGTTCCCAATGCCAAAGAAATGGCAAATGAAATAATTAACAAAAATCTTAGTGTTAGGCAAACAGAAAAAAATACAGCGAATTATAAAAAAAACAAGCGGAGACAAAAAAATAAAGATCCCAATATTTTAGATTTAGAAAAGGAGCTTTCTGAGAAGATAGGATTAAAAACGTCAATACATTTTAGTGAACAGGGGTCATCCGGGTCACTCACACTTTATTATTCTGATCTTGATCAATTGGACGACATCATGAAGAGACTTAAAAAATAATCACCTAAGAGATTTTTTAAGATTTAACAAAAACCTTTCTGAAATCGGCTGGTGCATAGAGCTATGTTTTCTTAACAATAATTCTGTTTTTTTAATTAACGCAAGTGCACCAGCGATTTTTTTAGTATTGGTTTTTTCAAATATTGACAAAAACTTTTTTTTATATTTGAATAAGTATTTGGGGAATGTTTCTATCGCCTCATCGATATTTTTTGCACTATACAAAAGACCCAAAAAAAATTTAATTCTTTGCAATATAAGATAGCTGTCTGAAGAAGAGTTTATAGTTCGATGAGCTTGTTTAATGATCTCTGTATTTTTTTCAAGCATTAAAAAAAACAAATTATCTATTTCTTCTGAATCTGAATTAGACAATAAAAGCCTTAAATCCCCAATAATTATTTTCTTTTTGTCATAATTGATCAGTTTAGTTATTTCATTTTCAAATAATTGATAATGATTGCTTGTATTGTCTAGAAAAAACCAATAACAATCATTTTCTAGTTGAATCTTGTGTTGGTTTAAAAAAAAATCTAAAAATATTTTTTTAATATTTCTAGAAAGTTTATAACAGCTTATTGAAAAAAATTCTTTATGAGTATCAAAATATTTTTTTATTCTGGAACTGTTGGTTAAGTTTGTATGACATATAATTATCGCTGTATTGGTGTAGTTAATTGTATCAAAATATTTTTGATCTACCTCTTTTGGATTTTCATATAAAATAATTTTTGATTTAAAAAACAATGAATCATTAAGGTTATTATTATCAAAGCTTATTTTTTTACTTATATTTTTTTGTATTTCACCAAATCCCTCATTCCTAATTTTTTGTATAAGAATATGCTGTATTTTTTTAATTAATGTTTCTTCGTTTCCTGAAATTAGAAATATTTTTTTTTTAAAATGGAAATCTTTGCTTTCAAGTATGATTTTTTCTGGATTAATCTTCATTTTTACAGTCTAAATTGGAATGATTATGGATTAAAAATTTAAAAAATTCATTAATATTTTTTTCAACATTGTCGTGCGTAGTTTCTTTTTTTGCTAAATCTGTTCCAAAACTGTATCCTGAAGATTTTAAATTGTAGGTTGAAACTGTGGATATTTTTGCTTCTGTGATAACACACACCCCATCCTTTTTTTGCAAACTGTAATTTAAAATGTGATTTATTTCAATTTGAGATACAGTTTGGTTATCTTTAATTACAACATTATTACTTATTTTTGAGGATGAAACCAGAAGTATAAACTTGGCACTACTTGTAGAGGTTCCAACAAAATTGTTTAGCTGGGATTTTATTATACTAATATCATCACCGCTTATTATGACTTGGGTATTGTTTTCCAACAACTTTATCGTGGGGGATTTATCATATACAAACTCAAAGCCTTGACAGCTAACTATTAAGGTTACAAGGACCATTAAAAATATTTTTATATTCATTTATTTAATTAGTATGTTTAATATTCTATTTGGAACATAGATAGTTCTGATTATTTTTTTGTTTTTAATGATTTTTTGTATTTTGTTGTTGTTTTTTAATATATCAAACAATGCTTTTTCTTCAGGTGTGTGATCCAGCAAAATAACATCCTTTGTTTTACCATTAACTTGTATAGCCATTCCATACGAGCTTTTTTTGCTCATGCCAATTTTTATTGGCCAAGATTGACATATTGCCATATCACCCCCAACCAGATGACTCCACAGCTCTTCACTTAAATGAGGAATAAAAGGTTGGAGCAATAAAGATAACTTTTTTAGAGTTTCCAAAACACAATTTTTAGATACTGCGTTGTTATTAAGTTGTTTTTGTAAAAAATTTATAAGTTCATAAATATTTGCCACAGATTTGTTATACTGAAAAGCATTAATGTTATTGGTTACATTTTCAATCGTTTCATCTAGCTTTGCATAAAGTAAATTATCGTTTGAAGATTTAGAAAAATTGTATGAGTCATTTAAAACTTCTTTAGTTAAATTCCAAATTTTGTTAATAAATTTATAAGATCCAGCTATTCCACTGTCCGTCCACTCCAGATCCCTGTCTGGTGGACTATCAGATAACATAAACCACCTAGCAGTATCAGCTCCATAAAGATTAATTATTGATGTTGGGTCAACAACATTTTTTTTTGATTTACTCATTTTTTCAATTTTACCAACATCAACAACATTGTTTTCTAAATCAAAATAATTGTAATCTTTTTTTATTATTTCATCGGGACCCAACCATCCGTCTTTTTTATTTTTAAATGTTTGGTGAGTAACCATTCCTTGTGTAAACAATCCTTTAAATGGCTCATCTATATTAATGTGTTTAATATCTCTAAGAGCTTTAACAAAGAATCTAGAATACAAAAGGTGCAGTATAGCGTGTTCAATTCCACCTATATACTGATCAACTGGGAGCCAATAATCAATATCTTCTTTATCAAAAGGTTTGCTATGTCGAGGATTACAATACCTTAAAAAATACCATGACGATTCAAAGAATGTATCAAAAGTGTCTGTTTCTCTTGTAACCTTCATTCCAGTTTCGGGGCATATTGTTTCTTTCCATTTATCTAGTTTTTGTAGCGCATTGCCCGATCCACTTAATTGATTTATTTTTGGAAGTTCCACAGGAAGATCTTTTTTTGAAACAGGAATTATCTTGCCATCTTCTCTATATAGAATTGGAATTGGACAACCCCAATAGCGCTGTCTTGATATCCCCCAATCCCTTAGTCGATAATTTGTTTTTAAACTACCCAAACCAAGTTTTAATAATTTTTGAATAACCATTTCTTTAGCCCGGTCAATTTCTTTGCCATTTAAGAAAGTAGAGTTGATTAAAGATCCCGTTCCCAAATAAGCATCATTTTTAATAGTAAAATCACCTATTACACTGTTGTGAGGAAGAATAACCGGAGTAATTTCTAAATTATATTTATGGGCGAAATCAAGATCACGCTGATCATGTGCAGGACAACCAAATATTGCACCCGAACCATAATCCATTAATACGAAGTTCGCGATAAAGATAGGAAGTAGTTTTTTTTCATTAAAAGGGTGCACAACATGCAGATCGGTTTTAAAACCTTTTTTTTCTTTATCGGGATTGATGTCGGAACATTCAAATTCAAACTTTCTTGCATCTGTATTTTTTGCTATTATTTTTTTTGCTATAGGATGATCTAGGGATATGGCACAAAAAGATGCCCCGAAAATAGTATCCGGTCTTGTTGTAAAAACTTTTAATGTATTAAAGCCTATGTTCGAATTTTTTATTCGAAAATTAATTTCCGCCCCCTCTGATTTTCCAATCCAGTTAGACTGCATTATTTTTACTTTTGCAGGCCAACTATCCAGTTTGTCAAGACCGGTAAGCAGTTCGTCAGAGTATGCGCTTGTTTTTAAAAACCATTGAGATAACTTTTTTTGCTCCACAATTGCCCTTGATCGCCACCCCCGTCCATCAATTACCTGTTCGTTTGCTAAGACGGTTTGGTCTACAGGATCCCAATTAACAAAAGATTCCTTTTTATAAGCCAGGCCATTTTTTAAGAGATCTATAAAAAAAGATTGTTCATGCTTGTAATACTCTGGATGACATGTAGCAATTTCTCGAGACCAGTCTAGTGAGAGGCCCATAGTTTGCAGTTGCGAGCGCATCACCCCAATATTATTGTATGTCCATTCAGCAGGAGGTTTTTTTTCAACTATTGCAGCATTTTCAGCCGGCAAACCAAAAGCATCCCATCCCATCGGGTGCAAAACATTGTAACCGGACATTTTTTTATACCTTGCAACCACATCACCCAATGTGTAGTTGCGTACATGGCCCATGTGAATTTTTCCCGAAGGATAGGGAAACATTTCTAACACATAGTATTTTTTTTTCTTTAAATTTATACTGGCTTCAAAAATTTTTTGATCCGACCACTTTTGTTGCCAAAATGCCTCTACTTTTTTGTGATTGTATCGAAACGACACCCGCCTAAAACCTAATTATTAGCCAGCTTTATTCTTTTAGCTTTATTTAAAATTGCATTCTCCAACTGAGCGCTTTGTGATGCACTAGTAGG
>PTLB01000059.1 GCA_002938255.1 Alphaproteobacteria bacterium MarineAlpha5_Bin3
TCAAGAATGGGCAGTTGATCAAATGATGAAAGCCGCAAAAGCGTCAAAGAATTTAGAATTGACTGCACACGCAACTTTTTCAGGTGCATTGGCTTGGCCCTATCTTTATCCTTGGCCACAACGACCAGCTGGTTTAGTTGAAGAAGCATTTGATGAATTGGCTAAAAGATGGAAGCCATTATTAGATGTTTTTGATAATGCAGGAGTTGATTTGTGTTATGAAATACATCCAGGCGAAGATTTACATGATGGCGTTACCTTTGAGATGTTTTTGGAAAGAGTGAATAATCATAAAAGATGCAATATGCTTTACGACCCAAGTCACTTTGTGCTTCAACATTTAAATTATTTGGATCACATTGATATTTATTATGATAAATTGAAAATGTTTCATGTCAAAGATGCTGAATTAAATCCAACAGGGAAACAAGGTGTCTATAGTGGATTTCAACCTTGGATTAATAGAGCTGGTAGATTCCGGTCCCTTGGGGATGGACAAGTCGATTTTAAATCTATTTTTTCTAAACTTTCAGGATACGGATTTGATGGATGGGCGGTATTAGAATGGGAATGTTGCATAAAAAGTCCTAAGCAAGGAGCAAAAGAGGGCGCTATTATAATTCAAGGTCATATTATTGAGGTAACAGAAAAAGCTTTTGATGATTTTGCTGATTCTGGAATGGATAAAGAAACAAATAAAAAAATACTTGGCATAAAATAATGCCTAGAAGATTGAGATTGGGCATGATTGGAGGGGGTCAAGGCGCCTTTATTGGTGCTGTTCACCGTATTGCTTCAAGAATTGATGATAGATATGATCTTTTAGCAGGTTGTTTATCTTCTACTGCTGATAGGGCTTTAGCATCTGCTAAAGAAATAGGCATCGACCCAAGCAGAAGTTATCCAGATTTTAAAACAATGGCAAAAGAAGAGGCACAACGAGAAGACGGTGTAGAAGTTGTATCAATCGTTACACCAAATCACATGCATGCTGGACCTTCTATTGAATTTTTAAAACAAGATGTAAATGTTATTTGTGATAAGCCGCTAACTGCTACTATGGAAGATGCTCATTCTCTTTATAAAGCAGTAAAAGAATCAAAAGCAAAGTTTTTTTTATCTCATAATTATACTGGTTATCCAGTTGTTAGAGAAATGAGAAGAATTGTTCAAGAAGGCACTTTAGGCAAAATTAGGGTTCTTAAAGGATCATATTTACAAGGATGGCTTGGTAAAAAAGAAGAGGATACAGGTGAAAACAAGCAGGCTGAATGGAGAACTGATCCCAAAAGAAGCGGAGCTGCTGGTGCAGTGGGAGATATTGGTAGTCACACAATGCATCTTTTGGAATTCGTAACAGGATTAAAAGTTCAAGAAGTTGCCGCTGATTTAACAACATTTGTAGAAGGAAGAAAATTAGATGATGATGCAAGTATTTTAATAAGGTTAAACAACAAAGCTAAAGGAAGCTTATCAATTTCTCAGGTTGCTATAGGAGAAGAAAACAATTTAAAAATTTCTATTTATGGAGAGAGAGGCGCTATTCACTGGGAACAAGAGAATCCAAATTTTGCTAGAATGAGTATTGATGGTAAACTTGATCAAATAATAACAAGAGGAGGCCCTATTCATAAAGAATCTTCTATGGCTAACATAAGAATACCACCTGGTCATCCAGAAGGCTATCTAGAAGGATTCGCACAAATTTATTCTGATGCAGCTGATATAATTCAAAATATTGGTAATGCTAAAGAACTTATTAAAATTCTGCCAAATATTGAAGAGGGTTTACATATTATGAAATTTATTAATGCTACTGTGCAGTCAAGTAATTCTAATTCACAGTGGATAAGTATCGAATAATTTTTTTATTATGAAGATAGGCTTTAATCTTTTACTTTGGACAACAAATTTAGGGTTAAAAGATTTTCATTTATTAGAAAAATTAAAAAAAGCTGGTTATGATGGAGTTGAGGTGCCTATATTTGAAGGGTCACCCGAGCACTATCATAGCATCTCTGAACTACTAAAAAATTTAGATTTAGAGTGTACAGGAATTTCAGTTATTCCTGATGAAGAACATAATCCTATTAGTTCAAATAAATCGAATAGAAATAAAGCTAAAGATTTTTTGAGATGGGCAGTTGATTGTAACCAAGCACTAAATAGCAAAATTATGTGTGGTCCATTTCATCAACCACTTGCTCAATTTTCAGGAATTCCACCTACAACGATTGAAAAAGAAAATGGTAGTGAAGTTCATAAAGAGGTTGCTAATTATGCAAAAAAATTTGATATCACTTTGTGTATTGAGCCTTTAAATAGATTTGAATGTTATTTTTTAAATACCATCAAAGATGCCTATGATTATGTTAAATTAGTCAACGAAGATAATTTTAAAATTTTATATGATACTTTTCATAGCAATATTGAAGAGAAAGACCCAGTTGGATCTATTAGTAAATTTTCAGATAAAATCGGTCATATACATATTTCAGAAAATGATAGAGGAGTTCCTGGTAAAGGAAATATCCCATGGAGTGAAACTTTCCAAGCAATTCAAAAAATAAATTACAAAGGGTGGTTGACTATAGAAGCTTTTGGACGATCTTTACCTGACTTAGCAGCTGCAACAAAAGTTTGGCGTGATTTTTTTAGCTCCGAAGAAGAAGTTTATCAAGAAGGAATTAATTTTATTAAAAAAAACCTTTAGAGTAAGTGTTTTTATATAAATGATGGGAAAATACTTCACTCATTTTAAATATTTTTTCTAATTATAAATTTAAGCTTGTCCTGATTCGAACGACAAGCTATTAGGATCAATCCCCATTAGTTTGTAGGCTTGCGACCATTTTTTGGATACTTCATCATCAAATAAAAAACTATTATCAACGGATAATGACATCCAGCTGTTTCGCATAATCTCAGATTCTAACTGTCCCGGTTGCCAACCCGCGTATCCTAAAGCTAAAATACAGTTCTTTGGACCTTTGCCTTTCGACAAGTCATCAAAAAATTCTGCAGTACTAGTAAGGGCGACACCTTTGTCAATATTAAGCGTTTCTTTTCTCACCATATCATCCGAATGCAGCACAAACCCCCTTCCGCTTTCAACCGGTCCACCATAACGAATAAATAATTTTTTATTATTCAGGGGCTTATCAATACCTAGTTGTTGGAGTAAATCAGGATACAAATCATAATCTATTTTTTTATTAATAATAATGCCCATTGAGCCCTCAGAGGAGTGCGCGCAGATATAAATAACTGTTTTATAAAATCGCTCATCTTCAAGAGAGGGCATAGAGACTATAATTTGACCAGTTAAATTCATATTGTATTTATATTCGCATCAATTTTGTGATTTCAATAGTTAACATATATATAGTACTTATATCAAATTAAATAAAAGTTAAGACAATGTTGCGATTAATTAAATATTTATTTTTCATTATTGTTATTTTTTCCTTTAAATCTCTTTGGGCTTTGCAGTCGGATTGGAGCAGCGGCACCGAATCACAGGTACGATTAATTTCACCCATATCCCACAATGATAGTTCAAAAAATATTTATGTGGGTTTGGAATACCAATTACAGAAAGGATGGAAAACGTATTGGCAATCTCCTGGTGATGGAGGTTTTCCCCAGGAAATTATATGGAAGAATTCTACAAACATTAAATCATTGGAAATTTTATGGCCAACACCCGAGCAATTTGAAATTTTAGGCATTCAGTCCGTTGGATATACTAATCATGTTATATTTCCCTTACATCTTACACTTGAAGATTTTTCACAACCAACGTTAGTTGTTTTAGATGTTACCTATTTAACTTGTAAAGATATTTGCATTCCAGGATCAGCACATTTAGAATTATTCATTCCTGTGGGAGAAAAATTGCTTACAGCGCATTCACATAATATAGAAAAAACTTTGTCTCAATTACCGGAGCGCAATTTGCAAATTAGTTTTCTCAAAAATATTGATATTAAATCTTTTGCAAATGAAAAAACCGTATCTTTTATTGCAAAGGTGGATGCGAAAGAATTTTTTGAAAATCCTAAAGTTTTTTTACATACGGACTTTGGATTACCAGTTATTGAACCAATTATTTCCTTATCCGCAAATGCTAAACATTTAGAAGCTACTTTTATTTTTAATAAAAAATTAATAAACGCCAAACAGTTTGATGCACAGTTTATTATTGCTGATAACAATCGAAGTTTTTTATTTACCGTTCCTCTAGAAGTAGAAACATCAAATGTCTCAAAGTATCCAGTGCCCTCTTTTATTATAATTATTATGACTGCTTTGTTGGGGGGATTAATTCTCAATGGCATGCCCTGTGTTCTCCCTGTTTTGTCCATAAAACTATTATCGATGCTTCAGCATATTGAGCACCCATCCTCCATCCGCATGAGTTTTATGGTTACATCCTTTGGCATTGTTTGCTCCTTTGGTTTATTAGCTTTTTTCTTTGTTCTACTGCGCCATTTAGGAGTGAGCGTGGGTTGGGGAATGCAATTTCAACAACCTATCTTTTTAATGATTATTGCATTTGTTTTAACATTCTTTTCTTTTAATTTATTTGGGTTATTTGAGATATCGATCCCGCGTTTTATGAGTGCAGGCATCATTAATCAAATACCGAAAAATAATTATACACGAGATTTTTTTAATGGTTTTTTTGCTACTTTAATGGCGACACCATGCTCAGCTCCTTTTGTAGGTACTGCCCTCACCTTTGCCTTCACACAATCTTCAATGATTATGATTGTAATTTTTGTCGCTATGGGAGTTGGCATGGCATTGCCCTATTTGTTCGTTTCCTTATTTCCTCAATTAATAAAATTTTTTCCTCAGCCGGGACCATGGATGAAATACTTGAAATATTTTTTGGGATGTTTGTTAGTAGCTACCCTGGTATGGATCGGTAATGTTTTGCTCAATCACTTTAATTATTATTTTATAACAGTTACTATTATTTTATTGATTGGATACTTGTCGCTTATTTACTTTTTTAAATACAAAACTTTTATTTTCATTATTACTTTGGTTATATTTTTTAGTTTGCCTAATTTTGCAGTATTTAAATCTGTTAATTTAAAGGTTGATTCCGGATGGCTTGATCTCACGACAATAAACTTAAAGCAGTTAATCAGTCAAAATGATATTGTTTTTGTTGATATAACTGCGGATTGGTGCGCAACTTGTCAATTTAATAAAATTAATGTTCTTCAAAAAAAATCTATTCAAGAACTTTTTTCTAAAAATAATGTCTTTAAGGTAAGAGGAGATTGGACAAAGCCCAGCAGTGCTATAGAAAGTTTTCTTCAGCAATATCAGCGATTTGGGATTCCTTTTAATATTGTGTATGGCAAAAATTATCCGCGAGAAATTATATTATCGGAGTTACTTTCTGAAAAAAAAATTATAGAAGCGCTCAATACATTACTATTAAATGAATAATATAAATCTTAAAAACAAAGTTGCTGTTGTGACTGGGGGGGCACAAGGTTTTGGCCTAGCTATTGCAAAGCGTTTTTTGGTATCGGGAGCCCAAGTAGTTATTTGGGATATAGATGAGAAAATTCTTTTGTCTGTTGAAGAAAAAAATATTACTAAAATTATTGTTGATGTTACAAATTTTCAAAAAATTGAAGAAGCCACGAAAGAGACTTTATCGCTACTTGGAAGGATTGATATTTTGGTTAATAATGCAGGTATCGCGGGCCCTAGTTATACAACATGGGAATATCCAATTGAAGAATGGCAAAAAATTATTGATATTGATTTAAGTGGTGTTTTTTATTGTTGTAAATCCATTGTGCCAGTGATGAAAAAAAATAATTATGGTAGAATTATCAATATTGCTTCTATTGCTGGAAAAGAAGGTAATCCCAATGCAATGCCTTATAGTGCGGCAAAAGCAGGGGTAATTGC
>PTLB01000006.1 GCA_002938255.1 Alphaproteobacteria bacterium MarineAlpha5_Bin3
TTTTATATCTAATACTTAAAGGAGATTTAAAAAAAGAATTAAAAACAACGAATTATTTTATACCTCTTTTTAGAGGCTTGTTATTTGCCCCGATGCCTTTTATTACTTTTCTTGCCTTGAGAAATATTTCTTTACCTGAATATACAACCCTAAATATGTCTTCTCCATTTATTGCAAGTATATTTGCTATTTTTTTTCTTAAAGAGAAAATCAATATACTTCTATTCATTGCAATTTTGTTTGGATTAATGGGAGTTTTGTTTGTTGTTCAACCTGGATTTGATAATTTTAATATTTTCTATCTTTTAGTTTTATTTGGAGCTCTTATAATCACTGGAACTACAGTTATAGTTAACAAATATAATAATGTAACAGGCCCGATTGGTTATTTTATCTATGGAGGAATATTTACACATTTATTATCTTTCATTTTTTTTATTTTTGATCCATTACTTTTTGACTTTAAAACCCTATGCTTAATTATTATTTCTTCCATATTTATTAACGCGGCTCTTTTGTGTACGGGAATAAGTTTTCAACGATCGCAAAAATATTATGCATCAATATTTTGCCTAGTTTACATACAAATTTTATGGTCAGTACTTGTCGGTTATTATATTTTCAATGAGTATTTAAATTTTTACGCAATAATTGGAGCTTTTTTTATTGTCATCAGTGGTCTTTTTTCCATTCCTTCACAGAAAAAACAAATTAATGCAAAATAATATAATTCTGGTTATTTTTATCTTCTAAGGAAATTAGTAAAAAAATTAAAATATTAGTTTCATATCTTTTTCCGCGGCTAATTGAATAATAAATTGCCAAGCTGATCTACCTGTTTGATTACCTCTTTGTATAGACCAGCGAATAGCTTCAGTCTCTGTTTCTTTTGAATAATTTATTTTGTAAAATTTACAGTAAGTTTTAACAATATTTAAAAAATCCTTTTGACTTAAATTATGAAAACCTATCCATAAACCAAAACGATCACTCAAGCTAATTTTTTCTTCGACACTTTCATCTGTGTGTATAGCTGATGATCTTTCATTATCAATCATGTCCCTTGGCATTAAATGACGTCGATTTGAAGTTACATACAAAACAATATTTGTAGGTTGATTTTGAATGCTTCCATCAAGAGTAGATTTAATTATTTTATAATCACTATCGATTTTTTCGAAGGAAAGATCATCAATAAAGATTATAAATCTCATATTTGGTAATTCACTTAAAATTGGATAAATTTTTTCAATGTCGAAAATATTATTTCTTTTAAGCTGAATTAATTTAAGCGAAGTATATTTTTGCGAAAGTTTTAAAAAAACTGATTTAATTAATGTACTTTTTCCATTACCCCGAGTACCCCATAATAATGCGTTATTAGTAAAATTACCAATAGCAAAATTTTCAGTATTTTTAAGTAATATTTTTTTTTGTTTTTCTACCCCTACAAGTAATTTTAGATCTATTGTGTTGATTTTTTTAATAGCTTTTATATTTTTTTCTTTGGAATTCCAAACGAAAGCATTACCCTTATTTAACAGGTTTTTACGTAAAAAAAATGTGATGAAACCCATGATTATCTCTTCTGAACTATAATTGCATTTTTCTTTTACACAGTATAAGTAAATCCTCAAATTAAATAATAATAGGAAATTTATGGATCAAATGGGAGCTTTTTTACCTCTAATTTTAATTTTTGGGGTTTTTTATATTTTGTTAATTCGTCCACAACAAAAGAAGGTAAAGCGACATAGAGAAATGCTTAATAATTTACGTCGGGGAGACAAAATAATTACCTCTGGAGGTATTATTGGTAATATCAATAAGGTGAGTGAGAATAGAGAATTACAAGTAGAAATCTCCGATGGTGTTCAAATAAAAATTGCTCCAGGTATGGTTACAGATTTGTATGTTGTTCCTGAAAAAACAAAAACAGGCACTTCAACACCAAAATCAGAAAACAAAGGCGGTTTTCTTTCAGGAATTTTTGGCAATAAAAAATAATATACATGAAAAATTATCCTTTGTGGAAAGCCACGTTGGTCATTCTAGTTATTTCTTTGGCAATAATTTTTTCATTACCATCATTACTTTATAAGGAAAATTCTAATAATTGGTTTTTTGATAATAAAATAAATTTAGGCTTAGACTTGCAGGGAGGTTCTTATTTATTGTTGGAAGTTCAAACTGAAGTTCTAATGCAAGAAGAGCTGAATAATATTAGTGATTCAATTCAGTTAATAGCTAGAGGATTACAAACAAACATAATAAATATCATATCTGAAGAAGATGAAATTCAATTAAGATTTTCTAATAATGATAAATTAGAAGAAATAAGAGAAAAATTTAAGAATAATTATCGCAATGTCAATGTTTCGATTAATAATAATACAATGAAAATTGTAATTAATGAAATTTTCAAAAAAAATATTAAAGAATCTGCAATAAAGCAGTCTCTTGAAATAGTACGTAAACGTATTGATGAGTCTGGAACAAAAGAACCTTTAATTCAGCGCTCTGGCAAAAAAAGAATTTTACTACAGCTACCAGGTATCAAAGATCCTGAAAGGATTAAAGAACTATTAGGCACTACAGCTAAGTTAACTTTTCATATGATTGATGATGATGATACGATATCCCTAAAGGCAAATAGAGCCCCTTTTGGAAAAATAATTGTTGCAGATTTTTACAACCCAGAAATAAAATATTTAGTAGAAAAAAAATCACGTGTGGGAGGGGAAAATTTAGTTGATGCAAAAGCATCTTTTGATCCTCAGGAAGGACATGCCGTTTCTTTCCGATTTGATACGACAGGAGCTCAAAAGTTTGGAAAAGCAACCAGTGAAAATGTTGGAAAAAGGTTTGCTGTTATCCTTGATGGTGTTGTTATCACTGCCCCTGTTATAAATACAGCTATTACCGGAGGCTCAGGAATTATTACCGGTAATTTTACATCCCAAGAAGCAGCTGATTTATCTGTCTTATTAAGAGCAGGAGCATTACCTGCACCATTAAGTATTATTGAAGAAAGATCTGTTGGACCAGGTTTGGGAGCTGATTCCATAGCTGCAGGAAAAATTGCAGCAATTATAGGCATGATATGCGTATGTATATTTATGATTTTAATTTATGGGGTGTTTGGTTTGCTCGCTAATTTATCTTTATTGGCCAATTTATTTATTATTGTATCATTATTGGGTACCATTGGTGCAACACTGACATTGCCTGGTATAGCCGGCATTGTACTAACTATTGGTATAGCTGTAGATGCTAATGTTTTAGTTTTTGAAAGAATTAAAGAAGAAGCAAATAAAACAACAAGCGCTCTAGAAGCTGTAAAAAATGGATTTGATAAAGCGCTTTCAACTATTTTAGACGCTAACATTACTACTTTAATTGCAGCACTCCTTTTATTTGTTTTTGGATCTGGGCCAATTAAGGGTTTCTCAATAACTTTATCTTTAGGTGTTCTGGCTTCTATGTTTACTTCTATTATGTTTACGAACTTTCTTATTTATTTATGGTTCAATTTTTCAAATAAAAAGGAGATTAATTTATAATGTTTGGTATCAATAAAATTATTCCAGCTGATACAAACTATCCTTTTATGGATTATAGAAAAATATTTATTATTAGCTCACTTATTTTAATTTTAAGTTCAGTTTTATTACTATCGTTTAAAGGGTTAAATTTAGGTATTGATTTTAAAGGGGGCACCCTCATAGAAATTAGTACAAAAAATTCTGATATTGCAGAATTACGAAGAATTCTTTCACCAAATTTTAATGATGTTTCACTTCAAGAATTTGGTAATTCTGAAACGATTATTATCAGATTGCAAAATGAAACTAATGTTGAAAGTATTGAAACTGTTAATCAGGTTAAGAATTTAATTAATGATAAAGTTAGTGAGTTTAGACGTTCTGAATTTGTTGGCCCTACGGTCAGTTCAGAACTATTATGGAAAGGGTTACAAGCTATTAGCTTCGCCTTATTAGCTATTTTAACATATATTTGGCTTAGATTTGATTGGCAATTTGGATTTGGAGCAGTTGTTGCTCTTTCTCATGATGTACTTTTTACATTAGGCGTCTTATCTTTATTTAATATTGATTTTTCCTTATCGAGTATTGCTGCTATTCTTACCATTTGTGGATACTCATTAAACGATTCTGTTGTTATCTATGATCGCATAAGAGAAAACCTAAGAAAATATAAAAAATTGGAATTATCAGAATTATTCAATGTCTCTATTAATAACACATTATCAAGAACAATTATTACTAGTTTAACAACATTAATCGCTTTATTTAGCCTTTATATTTTTGGAGGTGAAGTAATCAAGCCTTTTGCTTTTGCTATGATTATTGGAGTTATTATAGGTACTTACTCTTCTATATATATTGCGGTCCCAACTTTACTTATATTCAAGTTTAGACCGCAAGAAGAAGATAATAAATTAATATAAATTTTGTGCACCTACCATTGTTAAGAGCATAGGAAATGAAAGCAAAGTATTTGTTCTTGATAACAGCATCGCTGTTCTTGCACTCTTTACTTTTTCTTCTGGAGTTGCATCAATTATTCCTAATGCTTTTTTCTGATTAGGCCATATGATCATCCAAACATTGTAAGCCATTATAATTCCTAACCACATACCAATGCCAATTGTTATGCTTTTTGGATCTGTTTCTCCAACTAATCCTAGTGTCATTGCTTGATTTACATATCCGCCTAGATAAGCAACAATTAGACCTGTTATAATTGTGGAAAGAGCTGCCCACCTAAACCAGAAAAGTGCAGCAGGGGCTATTACTTTGCTAATTGCTGGTTTTTGTTCATCTGGTATATTTGGCATATTTGGAATTTGTACAAAGTTAAAGTACCAAAGAAGTCCTATCCACATTATGCCAGATAAAACATGCAAATAACGAAAAACTACTGTTCCCCAAAAATATGTATCTGAAAGCCATGTATTGCTTTCTGGCCATATTGAAAAAATTATAAAAAAAAGAATTAAAGTAAGAATAATTCCTGCAATGATAGTTTTATTTAGTGATTGTAATATACTTGCCACTTAAACCTCCAATTTAATTTAAATATTTTTTTAAATACTTTCCTGTATAGCTTTGTTTATCCATTATAATATCTTCTGGAGAACCTTCAAATACAATTTTCCCCCCTTTTTCACCTCCTAAAGGTCCTAAATCAATAATATGGTCTGCTGTTTTGATTACATCCAAATTATGTTCAATGACTATTACAGTATTTCCTTCATTTACAAGAGTATGCAAGATTTTTAATAACTTATTCACATCTTCAAAATGTAGACCTGTTGTTGGTTCATCCAATATATACAAGGTTTTACCAGTTGATCTTTTTGATAGTTCTTTAGAAAGCTTAATCCTTTGAGCCTCACCTCCTGAAAGTGTGGTGGCTGATTGACCTATCTTTATGTAATCTAAACCAACTTCCATAAGTGTTTGTAATTTTTGTTTAATATTTGGTATTTTGTTAAAAAAGATATAACCTTCTTCAACGGTCATATTCAAAATGTCTGCAATAGACTTATCTTTGTATTTTATTTCTAATGTTTCTCTATTATACCTCTTTCCTTTACAGGTATCACACTCTACATATACATCCGCCAAAAAATGCATTTCAATTTTTTTAACTCCATCTCCTTCACAATTTTCACATCGTCCACCTTTGACATTAAATGAAAATCTACCTGGCTTATATCCTCTGGCAGCTGATTCATTTAAGCCTGCATACCAATCACGAATAGGAGTAAAACAACCTGTATATGTTGCGGGATTAGATCTTGGAGTTCTACCTATAGGGGACTGGTTTATATCAATTATTTTATCAATATTTTTTACACCCATGACATTATAATTTTTTTCCTCTTTATTTAATGATCTATTAAAAAATTCATCCAAACGTTGATACAATGTATCAAAAACTAAAGATGATTTTCCACTTCCTGATACTCCGGTAATGCATGTGAAAGTGCTTAGAGGGAAAATTACAGTTATATTATCTAAATTATTAGTATTAGCTTTATAAACTTTTAATATTTTGTTTTTATCAATTTGTCTTCTTTTTTTGGGGACTTCAATAAGTTTAATTTTATTTAAATATTGAGATGTTAAACTTTTTTTATTCTTTAATATTTGTAAAAGTTTTCCCTCAGCAATTATTTCACCCCCATGAATACCGGCCTTTACTCCTATGTCAACGATGTGATCAGCACTTCTGATAGCTTCTTCATCATGTTCTACAACAATTACCGTATTACCTAAATCTCTTAATCTAAATAAAGTTTGAATGAGTTGTTGATTATCTTTTTGATGTAATCCAATAGTAGGTTCATCTAAAACATATAAAACTCCTGTTAATCCTGAACCTATTTGACTTGCAAGTCTTATTCTTTGGCTTTCACCTCCTGAAAGTGTTTTACTGGCTCTTGATAAAGATAAGTAATCAAGACCAACCTTATTTAAAAAATTCAATCTATCATGAATTTCTTTAATTATACTTTCTGCAATTTTTGATTGATTGGCATCAAGTTTAGAAGATAATTTTTTAAACCAATTTAAACATTTCTTTATAGATTTCTGTGTAACATTCCCTATATGATGATTGTTAATTTTAACAGCTAGTGCTTTTTCATTGAGTCTAAATCCCCTACATACTTCACAATTTCTTTCGGATAAGTATTTTTCCAATTCATATTGTACCCACCATCTTTCTGTTTCACTATATTTTCTATCAATAAAGTTTATGATTCCTTCAAATTTTGTTAAAGATTTAATCTGATTATTTTCGTCACCATATAGGATCAAGTTTTGGATTTTTAAAGGTATATCTTTCCAAGGAATTTTAGTTTTAATTTTAAATTCCCTGAAAATCCTTCCTATTGTTTCAAGAAACATTTTTTTTTGATAGCCAAAAACCTTTGTCTCCCAAGGTTTTATAGCTCCTTCCAATAAAGATCTTGAGTTATCAGGGATAATTTTTTTGTCGTCAAAGTATTTTTCTATACCCAATCCATCACATTCTTCACAAGCTCCTTGAGGGGCATTAAAACTAAATAATCTTGGTTCAATATCTTCTATTGAAAAACCTGATACAGGACAGGCAAATTTTGAAGAATAAATATTTATTTTTTTTGTATCTATATTTTCAACATAAATTAATCCATCAGACAAATTTAATGCAGTTTCTATACTTTCAGATAATCGTTGTTGAATTTCTTTTTTAATTACAAGTCTATCAACAAGAATATCAATATTATGTTTATAGTTTTTTTTTAATTTAGGAATATCGTCAATATCATATATTTTATTATCAATCTTTAGTCTTTGAAATCCCTTTCTTTTTATTTCTTCAATTTCTTTTTTGTATTCACCTTTTCTATCTCTAACTATGGGGGATAAAATGTATATACGAAGATTTTTATTATTAGCAATTATCAAGTCGGTAATTTCACTTACACTTTGGGATTTAATGGGCAAACCCGTTGTCGGTGAATAAGGAACACCAACACGAGCAAAAAGAACTCTCAAATAGTCATATATTTCCGTTACTGTTCCTACTGTGCTTCTTGGGTTTTTTTGAGTTGTTTTTTGTTCAATAGATATAGCAGGAGAGAGTCCATCTATACTATCTACATCTGGTTTTTTCATCATTTGAAGAAATTGTCTTGCATATGCTGATAAACTTTCAACATACTTTCTTTGACCTTCTGAATAAATTGTATCAAAAGCTAAAGTTGACTTTCCTGACCCACTAACGCCAGTTATTACAATCATTTTATTTTTAGGTATTTCTAGATCAATATTTTTTAAGTTGTGCTCACGAGCTCCCTTAATGATAATTTTATCCAGATTCATTGATAATTTTTATTAGCTAATTTCTTATTTCTTGTTATATATTTATATATAAGGATTTTAAATGAGTGGTAGTGTTAATAAAGTAATTTTGTTAGGTAACCTTGGAAGAGATCCTGAAATACGTTCGATGCAATCTGGAAAAAAAATGGCATCATTTTCAATCGCTACTTCAAAACGTTGGAAAGATCGCAATACTCAGGAACAAAAAGAAAATACTTCATGGCACAATATTGTTGTTTTTAATGAAGGTTTAGTTGATGTCATTGAAAAGTATATAAAAAAAGGCTCTAAAATTTATGTAGAGGGTGAATTATCTACCCGCAAATATCAAGATAATGACGGCAATGATAAATATACCACTGAAGTTGTTTTACAGGGTTATAATAGCACTTTAACCATGTTAGACTCTAGAAATAGTGGATCAGCCTCTATCGAAGAAGCGCCAAATAGTTCTTCCTTAGATAATAAGTTAGAAGATACATTAGATTCTCAAGTAAGTGATTCTCAGGATCTTGATGATGACATTCCATTTTAACTTTATACATTAACATTTAATTATAACTAATTGATATATAATTATAATTTAAATAAATAAATATGTTTATATAGATTGTTACCTATTCATAAATTTGTTATAAAAAAAACTTAATTTTTTACCAGAAAATAAGGATTTATCTTTGACGGACAATATAATTGCGCCTGAAAAAAACCCAGATTTGAATAATATTTCTAGTGTCTCAATAGTAGATGAGATGAAGAAATCATATTTGGATTATGCGATGTCTGTAATTGTTTCAAGGGCTCTTCCTGATTGTAGAGATGGATTGAAACCTGTTCATAGAAGGATTTTATATGCCATGAGTGAATCAGGATACAATTTTAACAAAGCCTATAAAAAATCTGCGAGAATTGTAGGAGATGTTATGGGAAAATATCATCCTCATGGTGATGCTGCAATTTATGAATCTATGGTTCGAATGGCGCAAGATTTTTCCATGCGATTAGAATTAATTGATGGACAAGGTAATTTTGGATCTATTGATGGAGATCCACCTGCTGCTATGAGATATACTGAAGCAAGATTAGCAAAAATTTCAGAAAAAATTGTTGCCGATCTTGATAAGCAGACAGTTTTATTTCAGCCAAACTATGATGATTCTACAAAAGAGCCAACTGTTCTTCCTGCCCAGTATCCAAATCTTTTAGTTAATGGAGCTTCAGGAATTGCCGTTGGAATGGCAACAAATATTCCACCTCATAATTTAGGAGAAGTAATAGACGCTACTCTTTTTTGTATTGACAATCCAGGTTGTGATATAGAAAATTTAAATAAATTTGTTTTAGGTCCGGATTTTCCTACAGGGGGGGAAATAATTGGAATTAAAGGAATAAAAGAAGCTTATCAGACTGGAAGAGGAGCGTGCGTAATAAGGTCCAAAATTTCAATAGAAAATTTTAAGAAAGATAGAGAAGCTATCATTATAAATGAACTGCCTTACCAAGTTAATAAGTCAAGACTTGTAGAAAAAATAGCAGAAACAGTTCACACTAATATAATTGATGGTATTTCTGATTTACGAGATGAATCTGATAGAAATGGGGTTAGGGTAGTAATTGAATTGAAGAGAGATGTTGACTCAAATGTAATTCTCAATCAATTATACAAACACACTCTTCTTCAAACAACTTTTAATTCTAATATGCTAGCGCTCAATGGGGGAAGGCCAGAGCAAATGAATTTAAAAGATATGATTTCTTCCTTTATAGACTTTCGAGAAGAAGTTGTAACAAAAAGAATAATTTTTAATTTAAATAAATCTCGTAACAAAGCACATGTTTTAATAGGATTAGTTGTTGCAAATAACAACATTGACCCAATAATCAAATTAATTAAATCTTCTAAAGATTCTAGAGAAGCGAAAGAAAAATTAATGAAATCAAAATGGAAACTTTCTGATTCCGACATTAACTTTATAACTCTTATTGGAGATCCAACAACTAAATTTCAGAAAAAAACATATTCTTTAACTGAAACCCAAGCCAAAGCGATCTTGGAGTTAAGACTCCATAGATTAACAAGTTTAGAAAGAGAGGATATAAAAAAAGATTTAGAAAATATTGTTTTAGAAATAAAAAATTATTTAGAAATATTAAACTCTCGTTCTAAATTATTAAATGTAATTAAAGATGAATTAAATGAAATTAAAAAAGAATTTTCAACTCCGAGAAGAAGTGCAATAATTGATAGAGAGTATGAACAAATAGATGATATTAGTTATATTCAACAAGAAGATATAATCATTACAATTTCAAATAACGGTTATATTAAACGTTCACTTTTAGATAATTACCGCGCTCAAAATAGAGGTGGAAAAGGAAAAACAGGCATGTCTACACGGGAGGAAGATTTTGTAAAAGAGATACATTTAGCAACAACTCATACAAAATTATTAGTATTTTCTTCATTTGGAAAAGTATATTCTTTAAAATCATATGACATTCCTGAAGCAAGTTTAAAAGCTAGAGGAAAACCGATAGTTAATCTTTTACCATTTTCAGAAGGTGAAAAAATAGCCACATTTCTTCCCCTACCAGTTAATGAAAATGATTGGTCCAACCATTTGGTTGTTTTTACAACTAAACAAGGCATGATTAGAAAAAATAAATTAATTGACGTTGCTAAAAGTGGAAAAAGAGATTTAAGAGGGACAGGTAAATTAAGTATTAAATTGATTAATAATGATAAATTAATTAGTGTTAAAATTGCAAATGATAATCAAGATATTTTATTATCCACCTCCGATGGCAAATGTCTAAGATTTCATATAGATAAATTAAGATTAACTTCAGGATTAAATTCTAAAGGTAATAGAGGTATTAAACTTGAAAAAAATAATTTTTTAATTTCTCAAGCTGTTTTAAACCATTCTTTAATAAATATAAATATTAGAAATGAATACTTAAAATATGCTTCAGAAACTAGAAAAAATAAATCTATTAAAAATACAAATTTTAATGAACTTTATAATAATGAACAATTTCTTTTATCCATCACTACAAAAGGATATGGAAAGAGATCTTCAGCTTATGAGTATAAGGTACAAAGTACTAATGGTAAGGGAATCGAAAATATTAAAACCACAAAAAAAAATGGTAAAGTCATTGATTCTTTTGTTATTAATGAAAAAGATCAGATAATAATGGTTAGTGATAAAGGGCAAATAATACGTGTTAAAGTTAACCAAATAAGAATTATGGGACGTACAACTCAAGGAGTCACTATTTTTAAAATACCAAAAACTGATAAAATTGTATATGTGTCAAGACTTGAAGATATAGAGTAGGATTCAATAAATGAAAAACAAAATTGGTATTTATCCGGGTACTTTTGACCCATTAACTTATGGCCATCTTGATATAATTAGGCGTTCTTTAAAAATAGTAGATAATTTAATAATTGGTATAGCGGATAATGATAATAAAAAACCTTTATTTTCTCTTGATGAAAGAAAAGAAATTATTCAAAACGACTTAAAAGATCTCATCTCTGATAATGAGAATGTCTTCATAAAAAACGTCAAAGGTTTGTTAACAGATTTTGCTAAATCTAACGAAGCAACTTGTATAATTCGTGGACTTCGGGCAGTTTCAGATTTTGAATATGAATTTCAGATGACCGGAATGAATTATCAATTGAATCCTCAAATAGAAACTATTTTTCTTATGACATCTGACCAAAAATCTTTTATTTCATCTAACCTTGTAAAAGAAGTGCATAAACTTGGAGGAAATGTATCTAGTTTTGTAACTAACAATACTATTAAAGTTTTAGATGAGAAAAATACAAGATCATAATTTCTTGCGTTAAGATTATTTGAACTATATAGGTTTTAACGTTTACGGGCCCTTAACTCAGCCAGGTAGAGTGGCTCCCTTTTAAGGAGTTTGTCGGAGGTTCAAATCCTCCAGGGCTCGCCATCACATTCTTGCATATGCAAAAAACTCAAATTAAGAATATAGCAACTGGAATTTCAAAAACTTGTGATATTTTAAAAAAAAATGAACAATTGTTGGAAGTTGTTTTAGAGGGAACAACAATAAAGATATTGTTAAAAATGAAAAAAAAAATGTATGTTGGAAAATTTAAAGATATGGAGTTTGTTTCTTCTGGGGATTAGCTTTTTAGCACCTCATTTATCATCTCATCCTCATTTTTTCTATCTGCATTTATATGTTTTTCAATTTGAGAAAGTTGAATAATTTCACCTTTACCAATGCCGGGACAAAATGATTGCATTTCTTTATTCCATATTTTTGTTTTCATGTTTTCATCCCAAAAAGGCCAAGTTCTACATTGAGTAGGTCGAGCTGCATAAATAGAGCAACGCTTTTTTTCTAAAAATTGACATTCTCCATTTTTTCTACGTTCTTTAAAATGAACAAACCCATCAGTTTTATCACAATAGAGATTTATAAAATCTTTAATCGGTAGATCTGTATATTTAGCTAATCTTAAAATATCTTTTTTACTTAGATATACAAATCCATATGAACCTCTAGACACGCAACAATTGGAAGATCCCTGACACTGAAACCGTATTCCTTTTGAGAAAATATTTTTAGTCATTAACCTGCCATTAAAGTTTTAATAGCCACATCACGTTCAAATAAATATAATAGATGTCGTAAATTCTCCCCTTTTTTACTTATAAGCTTAGGATCTAAAGAAATTGTATTTAAAACACTTTCTCTTACATCTTCAAGTAAATCTGAATCAAAACTTAAGTCCGCTAGTTTAAAAGAGGGCAATCCTGATTGTTTTCTTCCTAAGACTTCACCAGGACCTCTTATTTTTAAATCCTCTTCAGCTATTTCAAAACCATCAGTTGTTTCTTTCATTTTTTTTATTCTTTTTTTAGCATTTTCTCCCATGTTATCTTTATGTAATAAAATACAATTGGATTGAATATCATTTCTACCAACACGACCTCTGAGTTGGTGGAGTTGCGCCAATCCAAATCTCTCAGAATGCTCAATTATTATTGTAGTCGCCTCTTTAATATCTATTCCTACCTCAATTACAGTAGTTGAAACTAGTATATTAAAATCCTGATTCTGAAATTTTTCCATTATTTCTTCTTTTTCTTTTTCTGGAAGGCGGCCATGAATTAAAAGAACTTTATTTTTAAAAATATTCTTTAAGTTTTCAAATCGTATAGTTGCTGCTTTTAAGTCTATTTCTTCGGATTCTTCTACTAAAGGGCAAATCCAATAAACTTTATTATTTGTTTTTAATTTCTCCTTTAGTCTTTCGATTAAATTTTTTTCTTTGTAAATTGATAGTGAAGTTGTAATAATTGGCAACCTTCCAATAGGCTTTTCAGTGATTCTGCTTTCATCCATGTCTCCATAAGCTGCTAAAGATAAAGTTCTAGGTATTGGTGTTGCACTCATAACTAATATTGAAGGTTTAAGTCCTTTGTAAGTAAAAGCCATTCTTTGAAAAACGCCAAATCGATGTTGTTCGTCTATTACGACTAAGCCTATAGATTTAAAAGATACATCATCTTGGATTAAAGCGTGAGTCCCTATAATTATTTGAGCGCTTCCGTTTTTAATTTTTTCTATTTTTTCAATTCGCGACCTTCCTTTATCTTTTCCAGTTAATATCAAAACTTTGATAGATAAACTTGAGACAAGTTTAGAAATGTTTTTAAAATGTTGATTAGCCAATATACTGGTTGGAACCATCATAGCTGCTTGATATCCAGAGGAAATTGATTGAATCATTCCTAAAAGAGCAACTATAGTTTTCCCCGATCCCACATCTCCTTGTAAGAGACGAACCATTTGATTATCTGAACTTAGATCATTATTTATTTCCGACCAAGCATCTAACTGTGATTTAGTTAGTTGAAATGGGAGTGATTTAATAAATTCTTGAACAATTTTTTGATTTGAATCAAAACTAATCCCTCGTTTTTTTTGATTTGAATTTCTAATTATTGCTATTGCTAATTGATGGGCAAGTAATTCATCAAAAGCTAATCTGCGCCTAAAAATATTATTATTTATCAGGTCTTCAATTTTTTCTGGATTATGAATTGTAAGAAGAGACTCTTTCCAACTATGAAAGGAATATTTATTAGTATATTTTTCTTCAATCCATTCTTCTAATTCAGGCAATGACGTAAGTATTTTTTGCATGTATTTTAGAACAATTCTCTGTGATAATCCTGCGGTTAAACCATAAATAGGCTCAACATCCTTCATTTCATTAAGATGCTCAGCTTTAATCACGTATGATGGATGGGTTATTTGAAAATTATTTCTAAAAAATTCCAATTTTCCTGATACATATCTTTCTTTTCCTATAGGTAAAGTGCTTCTTATAACTGGATGTCTTGCATAAAAATAAACTATATCAATCGGAGTATCTTCACATAGACAATGAATTCTGTAAGGTTGCCTTTTAAAACGAGAAGGTTTGTGCTCCAAAATTTTTAATTTTAGTGTGACTAGTGAATTTATTTTGGCTTCATGAATATTTCTATGTTTTTCTCTTTTTATTAAATTATAGGGAATGTGCCATAAAAAATGAATATACCGATATATTCCCATTCTATTAAATAAACCCTCTATCTTTGGCCCAACACCAGGAAGTTGAGAGATTGGAGAAAATATAGAATTTATCTTTTGTGGTCGCATATTATGTATTTATTTAGTAAAAAAATAAACTTACAGCAACTTATTACTTTAATGTTCCAATATAATGAATGATGAAATTACAAATTTAAAGAAAATTATAAGATATAGATCATTATATTCAGGAACAAAAGAAACAGATATTATATATAAAAGAATAATTATTGATAAATTAGATAATTTAAACAAGGAAGAATTACTTCTGTTATCAAGTTTATTTAATGAAATTTCGGACAATGTAATTTTCAATTTTTTAACTAAGAAATCGAAACCTTCAATTAAATATCAAGATTTAATAAATAAATTAATTAATGAGATATAAAGTAACTCTGGGTTCCGTTCATAAAGGTAGTGAAGCATTCATAATTGCAGAACATTTTGCAAACAAGGAAAAATCTATATTATACATTGCCCGAGATGACAGAGAAATATATGCACTACAATCTAAACTTTTCTGGCTTTTACCCAAAGCAGATATATTAATATTTAGATCATGGGACCAAATACCTTATGACAATGTTTCTCCGTCGAGAGAAATTCAATCTGAACGTATAAAAACACTTTATCAATTATCCGTTAATAAACAAAAGAAAATAATTTTATCTTCTGTAAATGCAATCATTCAGCGTACAGTGGATCAATCCTTCATAAAAAAAAATTATGTCACAATATTTGTTAATCAAAAATTAAATTTTAATCATTTTATCCAGCAACTTATTTCTTTAGGATATCAAAGAACTTCAGTTGTAAGAGAAAAAACTGATTTTGCCATTAGAGGTTCAATTATTGATATTTTTATTGTTGATCGAAAAAATCCTCTAAGAATAGATTTTTTTGACAATAATATTGAAAGTATATATGAGTTTGATCGACTTACTCAAAAACGGTTATTAAAAATAGAAAACGAAAAAATATACATTCACCCATCAAGTGAGTTACTGATTAATGATGAAACGATAACATTATTTAGAAAAAATTTCCGAGAGATTTTTTCTAATTATAGATTAAGCCAAGTATATAATTCATTTTCCGAGTCAATTTTGCCACCTGGTGGAGAACAGTTTTTACCTTTTTTTCTGGAAAAAATGGAGACTTTTTTCAATTTTGTAAATGATTGTCGAGTTATAGTGAATAGTCAGTTTAATGATTTGTTAGAGAATAGAATTGAAAATATTAATGATTTTTTCAAAGCAAGAAATCAACTAAATGATAATTTTTATTTAAAACCTGATCAACTATATCTTTCTTCAAACGAAACTAATCATTATTTATCTAAAAGTGATTTAATTAAATTTTCTGAGTTTACTGATGAAAAGTCAAAAAAAACTAACATAAAAAAAATACCTAATTTATCATCTATTAGAAAAGAAATTGATTTTGATTTTATTGATAAATTTTTTAATATCCATAGCAAATTAAAAACTATTATCATTTGCTGTCGATCCCTAGGTTCACTTGAAAGAGTGCATAAGATAATTTATGAAAATTTAAATATTTCTTTAAATCATATTAAAAATTTTCAAGAAATTAAAGAAAATATTAATTTCTACATTACCACTTTAGAAATTGACGATGCTTTTGAATTAGGTAAACTAATTTTCTTAAATGAAAAATCTTTATTTGGTTATAATTTTGCAACCAAAGAAAAAAGTATCAAAAATAAAAATATTTTCTTTGAAGAAATTAACAAATTAACAAAAGAAAGCGTTCTTGTTCATTCAGAATATGGCCTATGTCGATTTCTTGATATCAAAAAAATAGGTATTAATAGCTCTTTCCACGATTGTGTTGAACTAGAGTTTGCTGACAATCAAAAACTTTTTTTGCCTGTAGAAAATCTTAATTATATTACCAAATATAGTAATGACGAAGATCACAGTGTATTACTGGATAAACTTGGACATTCACATTGGCAAAAAAGAAAAGCTGAGGCTAAAAACAAGATAAAAGATGCAGCCAAAAAATTAATAGCTATAGCTGCTAAAAGATTTCAATCTCAATCTTATTCAATACAATTTGAAGCTGCAGATTATGATAAATTTGTCAGTACATTTCCATTTATTGAAACAGATGATCAACTTAGTGCAATCGAGGATGTTATCAATGATTTTAAAAAAGATATACCAGCAGATCGATTGATTGTTGGAGATGTTGCCTTTGGAAAAACTGAAGTTATTATAAGAGCTATTTATTTAGCAGCTAGGTCAAATTTACAAAGTATAGTTCTTGTTCCTACTACATTATTGTCACGTCAGCATTTTGAAAATTTTACAAAAAGATTTATGCCTTTTGGCATAAAAGTATCTCAAATATCAAGATTTGTGCCTGATAAAGAAAAATTTGAGATATATGATTCAATAAAAAATGGATCAACACAAGTTATTGTCGGTACACATGCCTTATTAAGCGATAAAATTTTTTTTAAAAAACTAGGCTTGATTATTTATGATGAAGAACAAAAATTTGGCACCCAACAAAAAGAGAAGCTTAAAGAAATAGCACCTAGAGCACATGTTATTTCCTTATCAGCAACACCTATACCTAGGACCCTTTCAATGTCTTTATCTGGAATTAGGGATTTAAGTTTAATATTAACAGCACCTTACGAACGCTTATCTGTAAGGACTTTTATATCTCCTTTTGATGAATTCACCATAATTGAGGCAATAAAAAGAGAAATTATCGGAAGAAAGAATGGAGTATTTTTTGTTACTCCCAGAAAAAAAGATATTCCTTTTTTAGAAAAATTTATGCAAGAAAAGTTACCAGATATTAAATATGTGGTAGCACATGGTAAACTATCTCCAAAAATATTAGAATCAAGAATTTCTAAATTTTATAATCAAGAGATTCCTTTACTGATCAGTACTAATATTATTGAGAATGGACTGGATTTGCCTCATGTGAATACGATTGTTGTACATCGTTCAAATATGTTTTCTTTATCAGGAATTTACCAATTAAAGGGAAGAGTAGGGCGCTCTTCTAAAAGAGGATATGCTTATCTTACTTACAATGAAAATGAATTAACCGATAACAGTAAAAAACGACTAAGTTTAATTAATTCTTTTGATCAATTAGGCTCTGGATTTAATGTGGCATCTCAAGACCTAGAAATGAGAGGTGGAGGTTCGATTATTGGGGAAGAACAGAGCGGTTTTATAAGAGAAATTGGTGCTGAATTATACCATCAAATGCTAGAGGAAGAAATATTGAAACAAAAACAGAAAATTTCTGTAGAAAAGTTTATTACAAAAAAGAACTCTTATCAACCAACTATTAAAATTCCAGAGGAAATATTCATCTCAGAAAAATATATAGATGATTTAGATCTTCGCATGTCAATTTATAAACGTATTTCTTCAATAGAAAGAAAGGAAGATTCAGATCAATTAATGATTGAGTTAGTTGATCGTTTTGGACTTCTTCCAAAACCTGTCTTTAATTTGTTTAAATTGATTGAACTCAAAATATTATGCTGGAGTAATAATATTGATTTAGTTGAATTTGGTAGAAAAGGGATTGTTTTAGGTTTTCATAACAATGAACCACCGAATCCTGGTAAAATTTTAAAATTAGGATTTTCTCATAATAAACAAATAATCATTAGGCCTGATCAGAAAATTTTCTATGATTTTTTTGGACAGTTAAACGAAGACAGATTTGAATTAATAAAAAAAATCATTAATAATTTAAATTAAAATATGGCGGAGAGACAGAGATTCGAACTCTGGAAGGTGTTGCCACCTTGCCGGTTTTCAAGACCGGTGCTTTCAACCGCTCAGCCATCTCTCCTTAAAAGATGCATTTTATTACATATTAGGTAAAAAAAAGTCAAAATATATAAATATTTATTTATTATTTCCATAATACGAATATTTTTGATATTTCAGATATATGATGAAATTAAAATTTTTTTCCATTTTTCTTTTTTTTTGCATTCTAATTAATTTTAATTTGGTAGCGGCGGATTGCAAGAAACCTCAAATGCCCTCTGATGCTGAATGGCAAAATTGGTTGTCTGAAATAAAAAAAGAAGCTTTAGATCTAGGGATATCAAAAAAAACAATCAATAATGAGTTAAAGGGAATTTTGCCGCAAAAAAAAATTATTATGAGAGACCGTTGTCAACCTGAATCAACCATCACTTTAGCTGAGTATCTTTATTACAGAGTTGACAAAGCAAGAATTATTGGCGGAAAAAATATGTTAAAAAAATATCATAAAGAACTATCCTTAATCGGTAATCATTTTGGAATTCAACCAAGATTTTTAGTAGCCTTGCTCGGAATGGAAAGTTATTATGGTAAGAATCAGGGTGTGATTAGAACTATTGAAGCTGTGGCAACACTCGCCTTTGACAGACGTAGAAGTTCTTTTTATAAAAAACAATTATTCGCTGCTCTTCAAATTATTGATCAAAAAATAGTAGATAGTGATCAACTTCAAGGTAGTTGGGGAGGAGCAGTAGGCATGACACAAATGATTCCTACGACCTTTCTCGAAAGTGGTTATGATTGGGATGGTAATGGTGTTGATATTTGGAATAGTTATGAAGATGCTTTTGCCAGTGCTGCTAATTATTTGACATCTTTGAATAAAAATCCGTGGTTAATTCACAGTACTTGGGGAAGGGAAGTTCAACCTCCTAGTAATATTGATTCATTTTATGATGATTTAAAACAAGATAACCCAAAAGGATGCGGAGCGGTTAAATCGAGATCTATCCCCAAAAGTTTACTAGAGTGGAGTGAATTAGGATTTCTTGATATCAATGGAAATAAACTTCCTTCTAGACAAAATTTAGAAGCTCGGCTCATAGCTCCTGATGGATTAAAAGGAAGAATATTCTTAGTTTATCCTAACTATAAAAATATCTTATATTATAACTGTAGTTCTTATTATGCTATTTCAATTGGACTCTTAAGTGATAAAATTATTAATTAATTTATTAATAATTTTTTTGTTGATTTCTTGTCAATTACAAAAAGATAATAAAATTATTAAGCTTATTGAAGACAAAAAAAGTTTCACTAAAAATACCACCATATCAAAAAAAAATACCACCATATCAAAAAAAAATACCACCATATTAGAAAAAAATACCATTGTTTCAGAAAATAAAAAAGTTACAACAAGCTTAAATACATTTAAATATGTAGTGGGCGATCCCTATTTTATTGACGGCGTTGAATATATTCCAAGTGAAAATTATTCATACAATAAAATTGGGTTAGCTACCTATTATGGCAAAGAACTCCACAATAAAAAAACTGTTAATAACGATTTAAATAAAGTTACAGAATTGCTAGGTAGGCATAAAACTTTACCTATTCCTAGTATTGTTAAAATTACAAATCTTGAAAACGGATTATCATTAATTATTAAAATTAATGATCGGCATGATAATAATTCATCTATTATTCAAGTATCTCGTAAAACAGCTCAATTACTTCGTTTCTACAAAAGTAAAATAGCTAGAGTTAAAGTTGAAATTATAGCTGATCCTAGTAAACAAATAAAAATTGTAACACAGTCGATGAATGCAACAAATTTTAATGATACTATAAAATCAGCTCCTACAGAAGATGTATCTATATCTAATCTTTAGGATAATTTAATTTCAGAAAATTTGAATAATGATAACTTGAATTCTCCAATTGCAATGGATTTTGAAGAAGTGACTAATCTAGATTTGTATTTAAAAATTTATGGTTTTAATTTATACATTGAAGTAAAAATCTGATTTCCGTTCTTGATATTAAATATATATTTATAACACAAAAAGAAGGCAATAATTTCAATCTTTTACTTGGACCTTTAGAAAATAAGGATGTAAATAATCTAGTTACAACTTTTATCTCTAGAGGTTATAAGAAAAATGATATAATTTTAGAATAATCCAACTTTAGTCATAATTAAAAAATATATATACATATGCATTTAATAATATTCTTTATTGTTATTATTTTTTCAATTTCTGCTGAGGCAGTTGATACTAAGGCCGAGCAAGCTATTGTTATGGATTTTAATACAAATGAAATCCTATATGAAAAAAATGCTGACCAAAAAGTTGCACCAGCTTCTATGACTAAAATTATGACAGTATATGCAGCTTTTGAAAGTATTAAAAATACTGATTTATCATTTGAGCATATTTGTAATATTTCTCCTAAAGCCTATAAAATGGGCGGATCAAGAACTTTCTTAGAAGTAGACGATCAAGTTTCAATAGAAGTCCTTCTTAAGGGTATTATTATTCAATCAGGTAATGATGCTTCTATTGCTTTAGCAGAATGCTTAAGTGGAACAGAATCAGATTTTGCTACATTGATGAATGTATATGGAAAAAAATTAGGTTTGGAAAATACAAATTTCATTAATGCTTCCGGATGGCCAGAGGAGAATCATTATTCAACTGTTCATGATTTAGCAATTTTATCAATTGCTTTAATTAGAAATTTTCCTAATCTTTATGCTTATTTTACTTTGAAAGAATTTACCTATAATGACATTACACAACCAAATAGAAACAAATTGTTAGAAAAAGTGCAGGGCACAGATGGTTTAAAAACAGGTTATACTAGAAAATCTGGTTGGGGAATTTCTGCCTCGACCCTTCGTGATAATCGACGTATAAATATTGTCATTAATGGGACTAATAGTTCTCGTTCTAGATTTAATGAATCTTCTTATTTAATTAATTGGGCTTTTGCACAAACGTCCCAACAAAAACTTATTAGTAAGGGGCAGATTATAAAAAATGTTGATGTATGGCTGGGCAATAAATCAACAGTTAATCTTATATCGGACCAAGAAATTATTTCTATTTTGTCATTTGATCAATTGCAGCTATTTGAAACTAACATAGAATATACAAAACCTATAGCTGCCCCCTTTAAAAAAGGAGATAAACTAGGTGAAATGACAATTAATGTTCCAGGTAGGAAACCAATAATAATACCACTAGTAGCTGAAATTGATGTTGATAAAATTAATCCATTTGCAAGAATATTTGCTGGAATCAAATACTTGGTATTTGGAACAAGTTTAGATGAATTATAAAAGAAATTTATTTATTTCTTTTGAAGGTCCTGAAGCTAGTGGAAAATCATCTCAATTAAGATTATTATCTAAATATTTTCATTTAAATAATATTCCTCATTTAGTTACTCGTGAACCTGGAGGTACTACGAATGCAGAAAAATTAAGGAAAATTATTTTAAATAAAAAAGAATCTATAACTCCAACTGAAGAAATCCTTTTATTAATGGCTGCAAGATTAAATCATATCAATAAAGTAATTAAACCAGCCCTTAAAGCTGGTAAAATTGTTATTTCTGATCGTTTTGCTGATTCAACATTTGTATATCAAGGGTTTGTAAATAACTACGGTATGCAAAAAACCATATCTTTGCACAAAATTTTTTTAGATAATTTTTTACCTCAAAAGACTTTTTTATTTTTATTGTCACCTAAACAAATTAATAAAAGATTACAAAATAGAAAAATAAGTAATAAATATGATAAAATTAACCCCTCTTTTCACGCAAAAGTTATTAAGGGATATAAAAAACTGTCTAATAATAACAAAAGATTTTGTATAATAAAAGGTGATACCTCTATTGAACATATTCATGATAAAATTGTTAAAGAATTAAATATTTAAAAAATGATAAATATTTCACAAGTTTTGATAGAAAATGAATATTTAGTAAATAAACTAACTGATAATTATATAAATAAATCCTTACCCCATTCTTTAATAATCCATGGTGTAAAGGGTATAGGTAAATTAACTTTTGCCTTTTTTTTAATTAAAAATATTTATTCTGAAATAATAAGCAATAATAAAGATCATCATATTAATTTGATGTACAATAATACACATCCTAACATCAAATATCTTCAAAAAGAATTTGATGATAAAAATAACAAATTTAAAAATTATATTACTATTGATCAAGTAAGAAGTTTAGATAATTTTATATATCAATCATCTTTTGACAATTTACCAAAATTTGTAATTATTGATTCTGCCAATGATCTAAATCTTAATGCTGCCAATGCTCTTTTAAAAATTCTAGAAGAACCAAAATATAACACTTATTTTATTTTAATAACTAATCAAATATCTAGCTTATTAGCTACTTTAAGATCTCGTTGTTTAAAATTTAATTTTGAAAAACCTTCTTTTGAGGGCTTCAATAAAATACTTTTATTTCATAATGATAAGCTAAAATCGGAAGAAATTAGTTTTTTATTTGATCTTTCAAATGGTTCTCCTGGTTTAGCTTTGGAATTATTTTCTGAAGACATAAAAGATATATACTCAACTTTACTTGAAATTTTATCTATAAAGGACTCTTTATCTACAAAAGTCATTAATTTATCAACCTGTGTTTCATCTTATTCAAATGATCAATTTAAAATTTATATTTCTATAATTAAATTTATTTTAATTACTATTCTAAAAATTAAAGCAGGTTGTAATTTTTCTAATTTTTTTCGATCAAATATCCTGCATTCACTTGAAAAATTGTCTTCTTCATTCGATAATCTAATTTGTTTTGAAATATTAGAATATATAAACAATAATGAAAATGATTTATTTACTTACAATCTTGATAAAAATATTTTTAATTTAAATATTTTTACTCCTTTAAACAAAATTACATGAATAATTTTTATATTACTACTCCTATTTATTATGTAAATGATAAACCCCATATTGGTCATGCGTACACAACAATTGCCTGTGATATTTTTGCCAGATTTCAAAAACTACAAAATAAAAATGTTTTTTTTTTAACGGGCACTGATGAACATGGGCAAAAAGTTGAAAAAGCAGCTGTGAGTGCCGGAGAAGAACCTCAAATTTTTGTTAATAAAATGTCAAAAAATTTTAAGAATTTGGTACCTTTTTTAGGTTGTGAAGTTAATGATTTTATTTGTACTACTGAAAAAAGACATAAAATTGCAGCTCAATATTTTTGGAACACTTTAGAAAAAAATAATCAAATTTATTTATCACATTACGAAGGTTGGTATTCTGTGCGTGATGAAGCTTTCTATATGGAAAATGAATTAATAAAAAAAAATGATACTTATATTGCCCCTAGCGGGGCTCCAGTAGAATGGGTTAAAGAGGAAAGTTATTTTTTTAAACTATCAGAATGGCAAGATAAATTAATTGATTTTTATACTTCCAACCCTGATTCTATAAAGCCTAAGTCTCGTTATAATGAGGTTTTGAGTTTTATTCATGGAGGATTAAGAGATTTATCTATCTCTAGAACAACTTTTAAATGGGGTATACCGGTACCCAATAACAACAAACATGTAATGTACGTATGGATTGATGCTCTTTGCAATTATCTAACTTCAATAGGTTATCCAGAGCAACAATCCGAAAATTTTAAAAATTTTTGGCCAGGTATCCATATAGTTGGTAAAGATATATTACGTTTCCACTCAGTTTATTGGCCTGCTTTTTTAATGGCAGCTAATCTCAAACCACCTACAAAAGTATTTGCTCATGGATGGTGGACTAATGAAGGTGAAAAAATATCAAAATCACTTGGCAATGTTATAGATCCTTATGAAGTGATTTCTCATTATGGTTTAGATCAAATACGATTTTTTTTATTTAGAGAGGTTCCTTTTGGAAATGATGGAGATTTTTCTCGTGAATCAATTGCGAAAAGAGTGAACGCAGATTTATCTAATAATTTTGGAAACTTAATACAACGTATTTGTTCTTTTATTAAAAAAAACTGTAATAGCATTGTTGAAAATAATTTTTCTCTTAACTCGGAAGATGATCGATTATTACAATTTTCTATTGATAAAATTAACAATTATAGGTCTTATATGGAACGTCAAGAAATTAACAAAGCTTTAAAAGAAACATTTGAACTGTTAACAGAAACAAATGTATATGTTGATCAACAAGCACCTTGGGTTTTAAACAAATCAAATATAGCTAGGATGAATGTAGTTTTATCTTTAACTGTTGAGCTAATAAAAAGATCAACACTAATGCTATATCCTGTAATTCCAGGTAGTTGTTTAAAAGTTTTTGAAATATTGAATCTAAATTTTTCTTCTATTAATTTTGATAATATAGAAAATTTACCCTCTACTTCATTAACTATTAATGAACCAAGTCCAATTTTTCCGCGTATAGTAATTGATGATTGATTCACATTGTCATCTCAATTTTGACAACCTTGCTATTGAAATTGAGAATCTCATTCGTAAAGCAAAAAATAATAATATTACTTCCATTCTTTCTATAAATACTGATCCTGATGAATTCGACAACCATTACAAATTAATAAAAAAATTTAAATCTATCTTTCTTAGTTACGGTTTACATCCTCAACAAGTAACTGAAAGTAACATCATTAATTCGGCTAAGATCATTAATAAAAGCTCTAATGATCGAGTAATTGCAATAGGGGAGACAGGTTTAGATTTTTTTCATTCAGTCAAATACAAAAAGAAGCAATATGAAGTTTTTGAAAGTCATATAGAGGCATCATTTGAAACAGATCTTCCACTTATTATACATCAAAGAAATTCGGAAAATGAAATTATGGATGTTTTAAGTAATTTTCAAAAATCAAAATCTCTTAAAGTTGTGTTTCATTGTTTTACCGGTTCTTCAAAACTACGTAATTTTTGCTTGGAAAATGGTTTTTATCTATCGTTATCTGGAATAATTACATTTAAAAATGCAGAAGAGCTAAGGAGTGTTATAAAAAATGTACCATTATCTTCTGTATTAATTGAAACAGACAGTCCTTTTTTAACTCCAACTCCCCACCGTGGTAAAATTAATGAACCTTCTTTTGTAAAACATGTTGCTGAATATTTATCAATATTTTTTAAAGTACCCTTTGAAGAATTTATATCTATCACTGATAATAATTTTTATAAATTGTTTTCTAAAGCAATTCGATATAATGAAATTTCAATATGAAAATAAGAGTACTTGGTAGTGGTAGCTCATTTGGTTCGCCTTTAGCTTGGGGCCGCAACGGTAATATAGACATTAATAATTTAAACAATTTTCGAACACGATCTTCCATTTTAATTGAAATTAATAATACAAATATATTAATTGACACTAGTCCTGACCTAAGGCAACAATTGTACAGTGCCAAGTGCACAAATATCGATGCTGTTTTATTTACTCATATTCACTCAGATCATACATCAGGTCTTCCCGATATGAGAGCTATTTCATTAATTAATGATAAAATAATACCAGCTTATATGCCTAAGGACATGAAGGATAAAATTTTATCTCACTATAAATTTATCTTTAAAGGAGATAAAGATTACAGACCATTTATGGAAGTAAGAGATATTCAAAATAAATTTTTTATAAATAATATTGAAATACAAACCTTTAAACATAACCATGGTTCCATAGATGTACTAACTTATAGGATAGGAAAATTTGCTTATTCTACTGATCTAAAGAATTTTTATGAAAATGATTTAGATAATCTTCAAGATTTAGATTTATGGGTAGTAGGTCTTTTAAGAAGTGATCCACATCCTTCTCATGCTGGATTTGAGCAAATTTTGGATTATATTAAATATATAAAACCAAAAAAAACCATCTTTACTCATATGACTGCATTATTAGATGAAGAGAAATTAATTTCAAAATGTCCTAAAAATGTATTACCTGCCTTTGATGGAATGGAGATAGAAATATGAAAGATGTTAATGTTGGTTTTATTGGTTTAGGAAATGTAGGATCAAAAATAGCTAGAAACATATTAAAAGGCGGCTTTAAATTGTTTGTTAATGATTTAGATCGTAACTTATCAAGAAATTGGCTAGAAGTAGGTGCGCAATGGTGTTTTGATCTTAAAAATCTAGCATCCCAATCCACAATTATTATAACTTGCTTACCTTCTCCCGTTGCAGTTAATAATGTTTTAGTAAAAATTTTACCTTTTCTAAATACTAATCATCTTTGGATAGAAATGAGCACAACAGACGAATCAGAAATGATACGTTTATCAAAATTATGTTTACAAAAAGGCATCGAATCATTGGAAGCTCCTATTACTGGAGGACAACATAGAGCTGAAAAAGGAAATATATCAATCTTGGTAGCGGGTAAAAGAAAAAATTTTGAAAGAGCTTTTCCATTACTATCTGAGATTGGTTATGAAATTTTATACTGTGGGAAATTAGGAAATGCATCTACACTTAAAGTAGTAACAAATTATCTGGCATCAATTAATTTACTTTCTTTAGGAGAGGCTTTAATGGTTTGTAAAAAATATGGTTTAGATTTGACAACAGCATATCACGGTATTCGTATTAGTTCTGGGAATAGTTTTGTTCACGAAACTGAATCTAAAGTTATATTAAATGGCTCTTATGATGTTGGTTTTACAATGGATTTAGTATGTAAAGATGTAGGATTATTTGATAAATTATCAGACAAATATAATATACCTGCAGATATCAGTAAATTAATAAATAAAATATTCAATGAAGGAAGAGGTAAATATGGAGATAGATCTTTTAGCACTAGTATTGTTAAAAGATTAGAAGAGGCTTGTAATGAAAATTTAAGAGCTCCTGGTTTTCCAAGCCAATTAAAAGATGAAGAACCTAAAAAAAAAGCAATAGAAATTAAGTTTTGATTAAATATGAATAAAAAAAAAGATTTTAGTCCCACAGTTTATAAATTTAAAGATGCAGTAATGGAGCAAGTAGAAAATACAGATTTATTTAAAAGTTATATTAAAACTACTGAGTTTAAACAATTATTTAGTGGCACTCTATGGGCTGAAGGTCCTTGTTATATACCTCACAAGGATATGTTAGTTTGGAGTGATAACCCCAATAATAGAATGATGAAACTTGTTAATGGTCAAGTAAGTGAGTTTCGCAATCCATCAAATTTTTGTAATGGGAATACTATTGATAATGATGAAAATTTAATTTCTTGCTCTCATGGTGGAAGATGCATCTATAAGACTGATGATGAATTAAATGTATCCGTAGTAGTAGATCAATTTGATGGGAAAAAATTTAATTCACCCAATGATGTATGTGTAAAATCAGACAATACAATTTGGTTTACTGATCCACCATACGGAATTTTATCAGATTATGAAGGTTATCCTGGAGAACAAGAATATGGGGGATGCTACGTTTTCTGTTTTAATACAAAAAAAAATATACTTAAAGTTATTACAACTAATCTTGATAGGCCTAATGGAATTACTTTTTCTCATGATGAAAAAAAATTATATATTGCTGATACAGGAGAAAATATTAAATGCATGTACGTTTTTGATGTAGAGGGAGATTTAATATCAAATCAAAAATTAGTTTATGATTTCAAACCTTTTTTTTCTGATGGCTTCAGATGTGATAAAGATGGTAACATTTGGACAAGTGCTGGAAAAGCAATCAAGTGTTTTAATCCTCAAAATGAGTTAATTGGTCAACTGATTCTCCCAGAGTTAGTTTCAAATTTGGAATTTGGAGGCAAGGAAGGTAATACTTTATATGTAACAGCAACTAGTTCATTGTATGCAATGGAGTTAAATCAAATAGGAGCTAAATTTCCAATTTAATGGCAACAAATTTAAATAATTTAAAATGCACCCCTTGTTCGGGCAAAACACCGAAACTAAGTTATGATGAAATATCTATCAATTTTAAAAAATTGTCCAATTGGAGTATTAATGATGAAAAAGAAATGCTTTTTAAAAAATTTATATTTAAGACATTTAAAGCGGCACTTAATTTTACTAATTCTGTAGGTGATTTAGCAGAAAAAGAA
>PTLB01000060.1 GCA_002938255.1 Alphaproteobacteria bacterium MarineAlpha5_Bin3
CTTAAAAACAGTGATAAATATTAAAATAAGACATTTAACACCCCCAACTACTACTATAATAATTATAAATAAATAAATATTATTTTGACAAGTAATTAAATTACAAATATTAACAAAATTTCTAATTTTCTAATACCCCAACAAAATGAACCTACAAAATTTAAAAAATAAAGAACCTGAAGATTTATTAAAACAAGCTGACACACTTAATATAGAAAATCCTTCATCTTTAAGAAAACAAGATTTAATGTTTGCTATTTTAAAAAAAATAGCCCAAGATGGCGAAACCATAACCGGAAACGGCGTTATTGAGATAATACAAGACGGATTTGGTTTTTTACGCTCACCTGAATCTAATTATTTACCAGGACCAGATGATATTTACATAAGTCCAAGTCAAATTAAAAAATTTAGTCTTCGTACGGGGGATAGTATTGAAGGAGAGATTAGAGCCCCAAAACAAGGTGAAAGATATTTTGCATTAATTAAAGTTAATAATATAAATAATCAAGATCCAGATTTAGTTAAAAATAGGATTAATTTCGAAGATTTAACCCCCTTATATCCTGAATCACGATTTAAACTAGAACAAGAAAAGCCAACACCAGATTTTACAGAAAGAATAATTGATATTATTGCCCCTCTTGGAAAAGGCCAAAGACAGTTGATAGTGGCACAACCATTTACGGGTAAAACAATAATTATGCAAAAAATTGCCAACGCCATTACTACTAATAGTCCTGAAACAAAATTAATTGTTTTATTAATCGATGAAAGACCTGAAGAGGTAACAGATATGGCTAGATCTGTTAAAGGAGAGGTTATTAGTTCAACATTTGATGAACCAGCCTCAAGACATGTTCAGGTTGCAGAAATGGTTATAGAAAAAGCAAAAAGGCTGGTAGAATATAAAAACGATGTTGTAATTCTTCTTGATTCCTTAACAAGATTAGGAAGAGCTTATAATACTGTTGTTCCATCTAGTGGTAAAGTTTTAACGGGGGGTGTTGATGCTAATGCATTACAAAGGCCCAAAAGATTTTTTGGCGCCGCCAGAAATGTTGAAAAAGGAGGATCATTAACAATTATTGCTACAGCATTAATTGAAACAGGAAGTAGAATGGACGAAGTTATTTTTGAAGAATTTAAAGGCACCGGAAATAGTGAACTTGTTCTTGATAGAAAGCTTAGTCAAAAAAGAACTTATCCAGCTTTTGATATAGGAAAATCAGCAACAAGAAAAGAGGAGTTGTTGTTGGATAAAGACGAGATGGGAAAAATATTCATTTTACGTAAAATTTTAGCGCCTATGGGCACAACAGAATCTATGGATTTTTTGTTAGAAAAAATGAAAGATACCAAAACAAACAGTGATTTTTTTCAAAGCATGGGAACAAAAAGCTAAAAATTAAAAATATTCTTATTTTAAAATTTATTCCATAGACAAACTCCAGCCTGATTTAAAAAGTTTTTCCTAGTAAATTTTATATAATTTTCTCGTAGTTTCACCAAAATTTCCCAAACCTATTTTTTTACCATCTGTTTTTGTAATAAGCATTATTTCGTCGGCTGTTGACGTTGCAAAAATTTCAGTAGAAGACCCCAGTTTTTATATTGATATAGATTTTAATTTAACAGGTATGTGCAATTCTTTTTGTTATATCTATTACATCACCCCTTATTATTCCTTGTAAGACTTCTTTTTAAGGGGTTATTAAAATATTTTTATATAGGGAGAAAATATTAAATCCCAGGCCTTCTAATATATTGTTTTTTTTCATCTACCAAAATTCCGGTTTGATGCACCGGTCATACTACCCAAACACAGCACTAACCAAATTAAGCCAGTTATAATTTTTGATTGTTGGATCAACAGAGTTTGGGGCGCTTTATTTTAGTACCAGCCGCATCCAAACTCATTTCCATATCTTTAGGATTTAATATTCGTCCGAAGACACTGCGAAAGCTATAAAACGGGGATTTGATTTTCTATGATCTCTATCAAATATCAGGGACATTCCTCTAGTTTAGATCATTTCAATATATGAATTTTCTAGGCCGGATTGTTTAACGCATCCAGCAAGTGTTTTTTTAATTTGTGACGAGATATTTAACAGGGCATTCTAAATTTTTTAAAGACACAAAAAAAACAATCAATATGTTTGTCTAGTAGAAAAAAAGACCCCCCAAACATGAACAACACCTATGTAGCGCCTGAACGAAGAAATCTCCAATCTAAAATATGTATGTGTGCCTCTAATATGTCTACAAACTCGCCACTTACACACGCCACGCCTTTTGTAAAAAACTCCTTCATTTAAAAAATCTCACCATTAATCTAAAAACAACCCACATTGCATGATCACAAGATTTTACAGTGTGGACTTGTTGAGAGGAACGGTTTATTTGCAAAACTTTAATGATAAATTTTAAAGAAACAATATTTGCCCTTTCTACTCCACCAGGAAAAGCAGCCTTAGCTCTGATAAGAATATCCGGTCCTTTATCATACAGTTGTATAAAAAAAATTTCTACAAATATGCCCCCAAAACCAAACGTTGCTACTTTAAATGAAATTAAAATACAGAAAGATTTAATAGACCAATCAATAACAACATTTTTTAAAGCCCCCAAAAGTTTTACAGGTGAAGATATGGTTGAAATTACTATTCACGGAAGCAATGCTGTAATAAAAAAAATTCAGGGCATTTTGTCAGAAAACAAGGGGGTAAGGCTTGCAAAACCAGGTGAGTTTACAAGAAGGGCTTTTGAAAACAACAAACTAGATTTAACACAAGTAGAGGCTATTGCGGATATAGTTAATGCAGAAACAGAAATGCAAAGAAAGCAAGCTGTTAGTCACCTATCAGGCAATTTTTTTAAATTATCCAAAGAGATTTTTGAAAAATTAAAAGGCACCTTAGCAAACCTTGAGGCTGTTATTGATTTTTCAGAAGAAGACTTGCCAGAAAACATTATGAATGAAGTTAAAGAACAAACAGAGAACATTATAAGATCTATAAACGAAATACTTGATGGAGCATCTATTGGAATTTCAATTAGAGAAGGTTTTTTAATAACCATCCTTGGAAAACCAAATACTGGTAAGTCAAGTTTTATTAACAAAGTTTCTGATAAAGACATTTCAATAGTCACAAGCCAACCTGGGACAACAAGAGATCTTATAGAGTCTTTTATTGATATTAATGGGTATCCTTTTAGGTTTGTTGATACCGCGGGAATCAGAGAATCTTCAGATTTAGTTGAAAAAATAGGGGTTAATAAAGCCCTAACAACCTCAAAAGAAGCAGATGTTAACTTAATATTTCTTAATGATTATAAAGATATTAATGATTTTAATAATATAAATAACCCTATTTTTGTTAAGTCAAAACAAGATTTGTCGGGAGATAAATTCAATGACAATGGTTACTATAATATTTCTTCAAAAACTGGTTTTGGAATTAAAGATTTGTTGGCCTTAATACAAGGAAAAATTAATTCAAAAACCCAAAATGAAAAACTATACATTTCACGTGAAAGACATATTAAATGCCTGATTTCAGCTAAGATGCAATTAGAAAAATCAAAGGAGGATAAAACCGTTGATTTATTTGCTGAAGACATTAGATTGGCTATTAAATATATGTCAGAGCTTTTTGGAAATGTTGATATTGAAGATATTTTAGATATAATATTTTCAGATTTTTGTATAGGTAAGTAATTTCACGTGAAAACAGATTTTATGAAAAAAAAATATGATGTAATAGTAGTTGGGGGCGGACATGCAGGCGTTGAAGCCGCCTGCGCATCTGCAAGAATTGGTGCAAAAACAGCACTAATAAGTCACAAAAAAGATAAAATTGGGGAAATGTCATGTAATCCAGCTATTGGAGGCCTTGGTAAAGGACATCTTGTGAGAGAAATAGATGCCTTAGATGGTATTATGGGCTTGGCAATAGATGATTCTGGTATTCAATTTAGAATGTTGAATATGAGCAGGGGGCCGGCCGTAAGGGGTCCCAGAGCCCAAGCAGATAGAAATCTATATAAAAATTCTATTCAAAAAATAATTAAAAATCAAAAAAACCTTAAAATTATTGAAGGCTCAGTTGAAGATCTTTTAATAAGAGATAATAGGGTGTACGGGGTTCTAACTGAAAATACCGGTGAGATTTTTTCTGAATCAATGGTTTTAACAACCGGAACCTTTTTAAGGGGGCTGATCAGGATAGGTACAAAAAACTATCCAGCCGGAAGATTGGGGGATAAGTCATCAGTTAATCTTGCTAAAACCATCGAATCTATAGGGTTTTCAATAGGCAGGCTTAAAACTGGAACCCCACCCAGAATACTTAAAAAGTCAATTAATTTCAATGAGTTACAAAAACAACTTGGAGACAAGATACCCAAACCATTTTCATTTATCAACAAGAATATCCACATAAAACAAATTCCATGCTATATTACTTACACCAACAAAATTTCTCACAAAATAGTAAGTGATAACATTCATCTGTCCCCAATGTATTCAGGACAGATAGAATCAATGGGAGCAAGATACTGTCCATCAATAGAGGATAAGATAAAAAAATTTGCTTCAAAAACACAACACCAGATTTTCCTTGAACCCGAAGGGTTGAATAGTGAAATTATTTACCCAAATGGTATTTCAACATCTTTACCAGAAGATGTTCAGGCTTCTTTTGTTCATTCAATTAAGGGCTTAGAAAATGCACACATTTTAAAACCTGGCTATGCAATAGAATATGACTATGTAAATCCACTGGAGATTAAACATTCCTTGGAAACAAAAAAAATAAAAAATCTATTTTTTGCAGGACAAATAAATGGAACAACTGGTTACGAGGAAGCGGCAGCCCAGGGTTTGGTGGCAGGAATTAATGCAGCCATAAAGTTAACAAGCAGGAGCAGCTTCATTGTTGATCGCTCAGAAGGCTATATTGGTGTTTTGATAGATGATTTAGTTACTAAAGGAACCAAGGAACCATACAGAATGTTTACTTCTAGATCAGAATACAGACTTACCTTGAGAGCAGATAATGCAGATCAAAGATTAACACCACTTGGAATGCAGATTGGGTGTATTTCTACAAAAAGAAAAATGATTTTTAAAAACAAACTTAAACAATTACAAGAGGGTTTTAGTTTGGTTAAGAAATACAGTATTTCTCCCAATAAGTTAGAAAAAAATGGAATTATGATTAATCACGACGGAAAAAAACGCTCTGCTTTTGACTTGTTATCCTTTGAAAATGTATCTTTCAACGATGTAAATAATATTTGGCCTGAAACAAAGATTATCAAAGATGACATAAGGGAGCAGATTGAAATAGAAACCCAATATGCCGGTTATTTAGATCGGCAAAGAGAAGACATCATTGATTTTAAAAGGGAAGAAGAATTAACACTCCCAAAAAATTTAGATTACAAAACCATTGGTAGCCTATCAAATGAAATTGTTGAAAAACTTACGTTGGTACGACCACCAACCCTGGGAGCCGCATCAAGAATTTCTGGAGTTACCCCAGCCGCAATAATTGCCTTATTGCGCTACGTCAAAAAACAAAAAAATTACAGGGCAGCTTAATCTGTTGAGCAAAGAAGAAATTTTAACAAAATTCTCCATACATTCAAGACAAGAGAAAAACTTACAAAAGTATATTGATAGCATTATAAAATATAACCTTCATACCAATCTGGTGGGAAAATCAACATTGGCAGATCCGTGGTCAAAACATATACTAGACAGCCTTCAACTAATATCTTTTATTAAAAACAAGAGCCATTCAATTCTTGATATGGGAACTGGCGCAGGGTTGCCTGGAGTTGTCTTGTCCATAGTTGGTTATAAATATATT
>PTLB01000061.1 GCA_002938255.1 Alphaproteobacteria bacterium MarineAlpha5_Bin3
CTATCTTCAACTTTTTTTAATCCAGCAAAATTCATTTTGGTGCCAATAATATATTCTTTTGGTTTGTAAACAAATGCAGCTAACTCCTCATAACTCCATATACCTTCAGATTTTGCTAAAGCATCAGAATATGCAAATCCATCCATGCTAGCTTTGGAACGATTAACAATATTCCATAAGTTCGGGCCAACTTTATTTCCGCTCCCTTTTTCATAATTATGGCAAGATCCACATTTTTTATAAATTTTTTCACCTTTTTCAATAGATGCGTTCATCAATAATGCCGATATCGGCTCAATTGTAGTATCTATTTGGGATGTTGTAGCTGATTCACTTGAATTTGACTCGGGCAACTCAATTTTATAGGCTACCTCTTTTTTTTCATCAGCGCCAAGTTTCATAACAATATCTGCCGCATAACCAATTATTACGACAACTAATATGGCAACAATAATTGATGCAATAATTTTATTAACTTCAAGACCAGACATGTATATTATTCATATATAGATTTTTTGATCAAATGAATAGAATTCAAACCTCACTTCGATTCAGTTTTAACTGCTTATTTGTCGTATAAATTTAATGAAAACAGTAATTGTAATTCCAGTACGCATGGCATCCACACGCTTTCCAGGCAAACCTATGGCACTAATAGATGGAATACCAATGATTCAGCATGTTTGGAAGCAAGCTATAACATCAAAATTAGGTGAAGTGATAGTGGCTTGTGCAGAAAAAGAAATATCTGATCTTATTAAATCTCTTGGTGGAAATGCGGTTATGACTTCTCCTGAATTACCTTCTGGTACAGACCGTATATATGCTGCTATCAAAGATCATCCAAATTTTCATCAATTGGAAAGTATTATAAACCTACAAGGAGATATGCCGCTCATTAATGCAGAAGATATTATAAAAGTAAATACACCTTTAATACAGGGATTTGATATCGGAACATTAGTTACAGGAATTAATAGTGCAGATGAAAAAAATTATAACATCACCAAAGCTAAGATTAATTGGATAAAAAAAGAAATCATAGGAAAGGCTATTGATTTCTACAAAACTTCTAAAGAAGATTTAGAAAATGTTTATCATCATATAGGTATTTATAGTTTTCGCTTTGAAAGTCTTAAAAAGTTTATTAATCTTCCTCCAAGTCAAAATGAATTATATTATAAACTAGAACAATGGAGAGCCCTTGACGCAAAAATGTCGATAGGAGTAAATTATGTTGCTAATGTGCCGATAAGCGTAGATACAAAAGATGATTTAAGCCATGTTGAAAATATTATAAAGAGTAGATGATATGAATACAAAAATTTTTTCTTTTCAGGGCGTGCATGGTGCTTATAGTGAATTAGCAGGAAAAAATATATATCCTGATTCAAAATCTATTCCTTGTAAAACATTTGAAGAAATGTTTGAGAGTGTTCTAGATAAAAAAGCAAATATTGCCATAGTTCCTATTGAAAATTCTAGATCTGGAAGGGTTGGTGATACTCAACGACTCATCCCTGAATCTCAACTAAAAATTGTTGGTGAATATTTTTTAGAAGTAAACCATTGTTTGATGGGAGTGCCCGGATCAACATTAAAGGATATTAAGCGAATCTATAGTCATGAACAGGGTATTGCTCAATGTCGTAAAAAAATAATTAATAATAAAAAAGATATGGTTATTGTTGCTGACACAGCAGGAGCAGCAAAAATGATATCAGAAACAAATAGCAAAGAAGATGCCGCTATAGCATCAAATCTTGCTGCTAAAATTTATAACCTAGATATTCTTGAATCAAGTTTTCAAGATTTTGAAAACAATGTAACACGATTTTTGATTATGTCTAATGAGCTCAACATTCCAAAAGTTAATGAAATAGACTTAATGACAACTTTAGTTTTTGAGGTAAGAAGTATTCCAGCCGCTTTATACAAGTCTCTAGGTGGCTTAGCGAGTAACGGAGTTAATATGACCAAACTTGAAAGTTATATTAACCCTCAAGGGTTTGATGTAGCTCAGTTTTATATGGATATTGAGGGTCATCCTAATAATCGCAATGTGAAGCTTGCTCTTGAGGAAATGAAATTTTTTTGTAAGCATATTGATATTTTAGGTGTTTATAAAATGTCAGATTTTAGAAAAAAATAATCAAATAATTGTAAGTCAGAGTAGGTCTTTCTTGGCAATAATGTTATATTATGAAAGGAAGGTTGAGAGGGCAATTAACTTGCTAATTCAGTCAGGTCTGAAAGGAAGCAGCTGTACCAAGCTTAATTGGGTCTCTTAAACCTTCCAATTTATTAAAATATGATAGATAAAATTGAGCAGGAAGAATTTAGAGTTTTAGCTAGAAAATATAGACCTCAGGTTTTTGACGATCTGATTGGTCAAGAGACTCTTGTTCGCACATTAACTAATGCTATCACCAATAATCGCATTGCTCATGCATATCTTTTAACCGGAGTACGGGGCGTCGGAAAAACTACGACAGCACGCATAATTGCGATGAGTTTAAATTGTGAAGATCGAATTCAAGAAAAATGCGAGCCATGTGCAAAATGTGATTCATGTGTATCTATTCGAGAAGATCGAAATTTAGATGTCATAGAAATGGACGCTGCTAGTAAAACGGGTGTTGATGATATTCGGGAAATTATTGATAATGTAAAATACAAACCTGTTAACAGCAAATATAAGATTTTTATCATTGATGAAGTACACATGTTGTCCAAAAATGCGTTTAATGCTCTTCTGAAAACTCTAGAGGAGCCACCTGCGCATGTAAAATTTATTTTTGCAACAACTGAAGTAAAGAAAATACCCATAACAATAATCTCACGTTGCCAGCGATTTGATCTACATCGTATTGCAACTACAGTCTTAACATCGCATTTAATGAATTTAGCAAAAAAGGAAAACATTAATATAGATAAGGATGCGATGGCCCTAATTGTTCGTTCAGCTGACGGATCGGTCCGAGACGGTTTGAGTTTACTCGATCAGGCGATTACTAACGAAAAAGATAAAATAACAGCTAATTCTATAATTGATATGTTGGGTTTAGCGGATAGAGGAAATATTTTTGATTTAATGGATGCTATTTTTCAGGGCGACCCAGTGAATGCATTGGCAATCTTTAATCGTATTCATCAAGCGGGAGCAGATGTTGTAATGATTTTTGATGAAATGTTGAATGTCACTCATTTCATTACTCAGATAAAAATCGTACCTGAATTAAAAGAAGATATTCATATTCCAGAATTAGAGCGCAATAAGGGTTTTGAGATGGCAGAGAAAATATCTATGACATCCTTAGGGATGATTTGGCAGGTATTATTCAAGGGATACGAAGAATTGCAATCAGGCTTTCATTTGTTTCAGCAAGGAGAGATGATTATTATTCGTCTTATTTATTTATATGACGGACCTTCCCCAGGTGATCTCATTAAAAAAATTGAAGAAGATAAAAAATTATCTTTAAATATGAGTACATCATCCGAATCTTCTTCATCTGTTGAAAAAGATACAATTATTAATAAAGTAAGAAATAAAAACAATGAAATTAAAGAGAAGAGAGAGGTAAACAAGGAAGATCTTCCAAATCCAATAGGAGTGTTGACAATCAAGTCTTATCGTCATTTTGTTGATTTATTTTATCAAAAAAAAGAAGGAATGTTGCATACTTACTTATACAACAATGCCAAACTTGTTTCTTTTAAAGAGGGTGAAGTGGTAGTGAATGCTAAATCTATTGCTGACCCGCATTTTCCTCGTACAATTGCAAAACTCGTTTCTACATGGACAGGCAGAATATGGCAGGTTAGCACATCAGCAAGCAATGTTGGTAAAACACTTTATGAAGAAGATTTGATTCAACAACAAAAAGAAATCGAAATTATGAAAAATGAACCGGAGGTTAAAGCTATATTAGGAAAATTTCCTGGTGTCACTATTCATTCCATTACAGATATTCATCAAACGGCTGATGAAAAAGCATTTGCAACTAAAAATAAACAAACAAAGGAGAAATAATGGTCAATATTGGCAATATGATGAAACAAGCACAACAAATGCAAAAAAAAATGGCTGAAGCACAAGAAAAATTGAGCTCTATAGAAGTAGAAGGAGTTTCTGGCGGGGGCATGGTCAAAGTAACCGCTAGTGCTAAGGGTGATATTAAGCGTATTGCTATTGATGATTCTTTAATGAAACCTGAAGAGAAAGAAATAACCGAAGATCTGATAGTTGCAGCCATTAATGATGCAAAACAAAAAGGAGAGGCTGTATCACAAGAAGAAATGAAGTCGATAACAGGTGGCATTTCTTTGCCTCCTGGCATGAAACTTCCTTTTTAGTAATCAATGGCAAGTTCGGAAATTGATAAACTAATTAATGAAGTTTCAAAACTTCCAGGATTAGGCAGACGATCAGCTCAAAGAATTACTTTATATTTACTCAAGAATAAGGAAAGATCATTGATGCCTCTTGTTCATACACTGAATGAAGCAAATGAAAAAATTATTAATTGTAAGGTATGTGGCAATATTGATATGATTGATCCGTGCTCATTATGTCAAAATACAAAACGGGATGAAAAGACTATTTTAGTCGTTGAAGATGTTGCAGATTTATGGACATTTGAACGAATAGGTTTCTTTCGTGGTATGTACCATGTGCTTGGAGGGTCACTTTCTGCAATGAATGGAATTGGCACAGATCAATTAACAATAAAGAAATTAATGCAACGTATTGAGAAACAACAAGTGACAGAAGTGATTTTAGCACTAAGCACTACAATGGAAGGGCAAACAACAAGTCATGTAGTAGCTGATAAACTAGAGCAATTTGATAATTTAACCGTTACTCGTCTTGCTCAAGGCATTCCAATTGGCGGAGAAGTTCATTTCTTGGATGAAAATACTTTAAGTACAGCTTTTCAATCACGTAAAAAAATCGTTTAGATTCCTTATGGATAAAATTCTTTTTGTTCCTCACCCAAAATTGCGCCAACAGGCAAAAACAATAATTAAGGTGACACAATCAGAAATTGATTTATCAAAAAAAATGGTAGATGTTATGCTAAGTGTCCCAGGTGTTGGATTGGCTGCTAATCAAATAGGAATTTTAAAAAAAATTGTTACTGTTCGTATCCACGATGAAGAAAAAAAAATTGATAACACATATGTTCTTTTTAATCCTAAAATTAAATCATATTCCAAAAAAAAAATAATTATGGAGGAGGGATGTTTGTCGTTGCCAAAGCAGTATGCGGATATTGAACGTCCGAAATCAATTACAGTAGAATATATAAATGAAAAAAACGAAATTATTAAAGAGAAAAAAAATGGATTTGAGGCACGAGTTCTTCAGCATGAAATTGATCATTTGGAAGGAAAGTTATTTATAGATTATTTATCTTCTCTTAAACGGAATATTTTTATAAAGCGTGTCAAAAAATTAAAAAAACTAGGAGAAATATAATGTTTAAAGAGCGGGTTATCTTTATGGGCACTCCAGAAATCGCTTCAGTTTATTTGCAATCCTTAATTGATTCACACTTTAACATTGTTGCTGTTTATACGCAGCCGCCTCGCAAAAAGGGACGAGGAATGCAGGTTCAAGAATCATCCGTGCAAAAATTAGCCCAAAAACACAAAATAGAGGTTTATTGTCCTGTAGATCTAGGTTTTTCAGCAGCCCAAAAAGAACTGCAGGATTTACATCCTGATATAATAGTGGTCATGGGGTATGGTTTGTTATTGCCAAAGTTTATTCTTCAGCTTCCACGTTTTGGATGCATTAACATACACGTTTCACTTTTACC
>PTLB01000062.1 GCA_002938255.1 Alphaproteobacteria bacterium MarineAlpha5_Bin3
TTTAATTTCAACATACCAAGCATTGCTTTCATTGCTGTTGATTTTCCAGCTCCATTTGGCCCAATTACAACTACAATTTCCCCTGCTTTTACGTGAATATTACAGTTTTTGATTATATCTGCACCCCCATATCCTGCAGTCATATTTTCACCTTCAAAAAATATCATGACTTTAAAGCTTTGTTTTGTTTTATTCCTCTGCCTAAATAAGCCTCGATAACTTCCTCATTTGATTTTACTTCCTCAAATGATCCTTGAAATAAAACACTTCCTTCTGCCATCACAATAACAGGCTCACAGATCTTCTCTATCAGATCCATATCATGCTCAATTACAAAAAATGTGTAATCTTTCTCTTTATTAAGACGGATAATTGCATCGCTAATTTCATTTAATAATGTTCTATTTACGCCTGCTCCTACCTCATCCAATAAAACTAGTTTAGCATCAACCATCATTGTCCTACCCAATTCTAATAATTTTTTTTGGCCTCCAGATAGATTGCCCGCCAATTCCTGAGTTAAATGATTGAGATTTAAAAAATCAATCACTGCAATTGCTTTTGCCCTAATTTCTTCTTCTTGTTTTGATACAATAGAATTTTTAAACCATGAATAAAGAAGATTTTCTCCAAATTGATTCCCTGGAACCATCATTAAATTCTCTAATACCGTTAATGTGGAAAATTCATGCGCAATTTGAAAAGTACGCAGAACACCTTTTTCAAAAAGCTCATGTGCTTTCAAATCTGATATTTTTTCTTTTTCCAAATAAACTTCTCCTAAATCTGAATGTAGATTGCCAGCTATAATATTAAATAAAGTTGTTTTTCCTGCTCCATTTGGACCAATTAACCCTGTGATTGATCCCTTCGTTACGTTCATAGACGCATTGTTAACTGCTACAAGTCCTCCAAAATTTTTTTGTATATTTTTAATTTCTAACATCATTGATTAATTTTTTTAACGTTATAGTAAATACAAACATTTAGTAACAGCCCAAAAGAAACCATGACCGATAGCATTGCTGTGCCACCATATGAAATTAAAGGCAAAGGAATGCCAACCACCGGCAATAAACCAGTCACCATTGCCATATTTAATATAACATATATAAATATATTACAGGCAACTCCCAAACATATAATTCGGCCAAATATATGATAAGATTTAATACTTATATAAAAACAAATTGTAATAAGTAGCCCAAACAAGAATAAAAGAAACATTGTGCCTATAAATCCAAATTCTTCACCAATAAGTGTAAAAATGAAATCAGTTTGCTTTTCTGGAATATATTCTAGATAAGATTGTGTTCCTTCCAAAAAACCTTTACCAGCTAAGCCTCCTGAGCCCAAAGCAATTTTTGATTGAATTAACTGATACCCTTGCCCCAAAGGATCTAACTCTGGATTAAGAAATGATAAAAATCTTTTTTGTTGATAAGGTTTAATTAGACCCCAAAGAAAAGGAAAAGAGCTAAGGGAAATAATAACTCCAAGAACAAATTTCCAAATTCTTATTCCAGCGATAAACAAGATCATAACACCCAAAAGAAAAATACTTATCGCAGTGCCAAGATCAGGTTGTAGTAAAACAAGCACAAATGGAACTAATATAAAAAATGCCGGAATAATGATATGATATATTTTTCCAATAGTATCAAATCTTAAATTATGAAAATATTTTGCGAGTGCCAGAATAATTGCAACTTTAATTATTTCTGAAGGTTGAACACTTATACCGAATATTCGTATCCATCGCTCGGCTCCTTTTCCAAAGATTCCAATTATTTCAACAGAAAATAAAAGTATTAAACATAAAAAGAATAATGGGTATGAGTATTTAAAAATAAATTTGATATCTATTAAAGCTATAATTATCATTAGAAAAAAAAGAACGCCAAATCTAATAATATGTTTTTCAGCCCAAGGCGAAAAACTTCCTTCACCAGCTGAATACAGAGCTGCTGTTCCTATTGTAATAAGTATTAAAATAACAAATATTAAAAAAAAATTTAAATTTAAAATTTTTTTAAAAATCATGTAATGTTAGTTTTATTAATATAATTAAACACATCCCTGGCAATTGGAGCTGCCGTTGATGCCCCAGATCCACCATGCTCAATCACTACTGATATAGAATATTGAGGTTTATTTGAAGGCATATAACCAACAAACAAAGCATGATCACGATTTTTCCATTCAATTTCAATATTCCTAAAATCTTCGCTTTCTCTCTCAACCATGGAAATTTTCCTGACTTGCGAAGTGCCTGTTTTGCCTGAAAATTGAAAATCATTACTTTTTGATTGATTAGCGGTTCCCTTTTTTTCATTAACGACTTTAAACATTGCTTTTTGAACAATCTTGATTCCATTACTGTATTTTTTCATGATATCAAATTTCTTTTCTTCTGAAGATTTAATTATGGAAGGTAATATTTTTTTTCCGCCTGAAGCAATGCGGGCTGTCATAACAGCCATTTGTAAAGGAGTTGCCAATAAGTAACCCTGTCCAATGGCAGTAATTAATGTTTCTCCTCCATACCATTTTTTATTATATACCTCTTTCTTCCATTTTTTAGAAGGCACAATGCCTTTTTTTTGATTATCAATATTAATTGGATATATTTGCCCTAAACCAAAATCCTTGGCTACCTCAGCAATTTTATCTATTCCTACTTTAATGGATAACTCATAAAAAAATACATCGCATGACTCTTGAATAGCTTGCTCCAAATTCATTTTGCCATGTCCTTTTGTCTTCCAGCAATGAAACAATCTATCTCCAAAACTAATTTTTCCGTTACAAGAAAAATTATTTTTTGAATTTATAATATTATGTTTTAATGCTGCTATTGCTACTATCATTTTGAAAGTAGAGCCAGGTGAATACAACCCCTGAATCGAACGATCTGTTAAGGGTGACAACGGATTGTTTAAAAGTTCTTGCCAATATTCATAATTTGGTTTTTTTATTATTTTGTTGGAATCATATGTTGGTACTGAAGCCATAGATAATATGTCTCCACTAACTATATCTATTACAACAATTGAACCTGCGCGATGATTTGAAAGTTGCTTATGCAAATATTTTTGTAAGCCTATATCAAAAGTAAGTGTTATATTTTCTCCTTTTGTGCTCATTTGTTTCGATATTTCCCTAATTGTTCTCCCTAAAGAATTTACCTCAATTTCTCTATTTCCTGCTTTCCCAATTAAATTTTCATTAAAGGATTTTTCTAATCCTTGTTGGCCAATATTAAGTTTTGGCATTTTTAAAATGTAAGGCAATCGTAAATCTTTTTTTGATGGTTGATTCACATATCCAAGTATATGGGAGAAATACTGACTTTCAGGATAAACTCTTTGAAAATCTTGTATTAATTCTAATCCGGTCAAATAATTTTTGTTGACCTCAATAAGTTCTAAAGTTTTCCAATCTAAATTTTCAATAATTTTTATTTTTTCAAATTTCTTTATTTTTTTGCTTAATTGAATAATTTCTCTTTTTTGTTTAAAATTTAAATCTATAAATTTTGACAAATTATTTAAAGTTAATGATAAATCACTGGTTTTTTCTGGAATTACATACAAATCAAATACTTTAATATTTGTTGCAATTACTTGCTCTTTTCTATCTCTGATTTCTCCTCGTAATGGATATAAAATTTCTATGTTGATTTGATTATTTTTTGATAACGTTCTATATTTGCCAGAATTGGTTACTTGAATATTAAATAACCGCCAACCTACAATTGAAAAAATAATCAATTTACTCAAATAAATAAAAAAAGTCCTTCTATTCAAAACAGTTAATTGTTTTTTTCGATCAAAGTAAGACATTATATTACTCTATCTATTTTTGAAAATATAATAAATATTGGATATGAAAATATAATTGATAATAATGCAATTTTTAAAAAATAACTAAGATTAAAAGAAAAACCAAACATCATTTGTGAAATAAACATTTCAAATAAAATCATTGTTATTTGTGTCATTAATAACATCAAGTATATATTTAATTTTCTTAAATTATTAAGGTATTTAAAAGTTAAATAAAAAATACTTAAAGCAAACATGAAGGTAATTAAATGAGGACCGATTTCGTTAATCCAAAACAAATCTAATCCTAATCCATATAAAAAATATATAAGGTAAAGTTTCTTTCTATAATAATAAATACCTAGATAAATTATCAAAAAATGAAAAATTGAATAACAAATTATATTTAAAATTGGAAATAATGGCACGCCATTAACAGTTAATGAAAAAAAAATGATTAATAAAATATTATAAATGATAAAAGAATTATAATACTGCGATAAGTGCATTTATTTTGATTTTATAACTTGCACATAACCAAGATTTTTAAAATCAACATAAGGAATAGCCAAATAATCATCCTCCCGTACAAGGATTACTTTCCCTACTAAAATATCACGTGGAAATATTTTTGCATTTCCGCTAGTAACTAAAAGATCACCTACTTTTGGCAGTGTTTCATCTTTAATAAAAGCGCTAATTAAATACTTCCCATTAGCCGTACCTCGAACAATTGAGTAAGATTTATCAGATAAATTTTTTACAGGAACTGAAGAATTTTGATCATTAATTAGTAAAACTTTTGAATTTTGATTCGAAGAAGTAATAGTTTTTCCAACCAATCCTTTTTCATTAATTACAGCTAAATCTTCTTTAACCTTGTGTTCAAGACCTGCATTAATAGTTATAGCATTGACATAGAGATTAGTTGTTTGATTAATAACTGAAGCTGTTTTTATAATCTCTATTTCATTGGATGTAGAATTTAATAAACGCTTAAAAACTCTATTTTCTCCGGTATTCTTAATGGCAAGGGTTTGCCATTTTTTTAATCTAATAATTTCTTGTTTTAGTTTTAAATTTTCTCCTTCTAGATAACGAATATTATTTAAGCGCAATCCGATATTGGTAACTATTGTAACAGGGGAGGAAATTATTTTTGTTATCGGAGATATTATGTCTATACCAACGTGTTTTATCTTATTTGCAATATAATAATCAGTTTTATTAAATGAGATAAGCAAAAAAGTTAAAACAAATAAAACAGATAAATAAACACCGCTGAAAGTTTTCTTCTTTGTAGCAGAGGTAAACCTATTTTTAGATAACATTTAATTATTCAGATGCAAAAATATCACCTAGATTATCTTTTTGCTCAAGAGCTCTCCCTGTGCCCAGAACCACGCACAGTAATGGATCTTCAGCAATAGAAACGGGTAAACTAGTTGATCTCCTTAAAACTTTATCAAGATTGCCTAATAGAGAGCCTCCACCAGTAAGCATAATACCTCTTTCAACAATATCAGCTGCCAATTCTGCAGGCGTTTGTTCCAAGGCTCTTTTTATAGTGTCAATTATCGTTGCTACAGGTTCTGCCAAAGCCTCAGCAATTTGCCTCTGGGAAATGACAATTTCTTTAGGAAGTCCGGAAATTAAATCCCTCCCCTTAACATGCATAGTGTCACCTTCACCATCGTCAGGTGGACAAGCAGTACCTATTTCTTTTTTCATTCTTTCAGCAGTTGTCTCTCCAATTGCTAATTTATGGGTTGATCGCATATACTCTATAATCGCTTCATCAAATTTATCTCCAGCAGATCTAATGGATGTTGATAAAACTACTCCTCCCAATGATAGAACGGCAACCTCAGTAGTTCCGCCTCCTATATCTACGACCATTGATCCAGTAGGCTCGCCCACTGGTAAACCCGCTCCTATTGCAGCTGCAACTGGTTCTTCAACTAAAAAAACTCTTCTAGCGCCAGCA
>PTLB01000063.1 GCA_002938255.1 Alphaproteobacteria bacterium MarineAlpha5_Bin3
AAAATTAGGTACAACAAATATTGATGTAAGTGTCATTTGTTTAGGAACAATGACTTTTGGGGAACAAAATTCACAACAAGATGGATTTGATCAAATGGATTATGCTTTGGAAAGGGGTGTTAATTTTTTTGATACGGCAGAAATTTATGCCGTTATGCCTCGAAAAGAAACATACGGCAAAACAGAAGAAATAATGGGCAATTGGTTTAAAGAGAAAAACAATCGTGATAAAATTATACTTGCCTCAAAAATTGCATCTAAAGCAAAAAATGATTTAACTTGGATTAGGGAGGGTGCAGAAAAATTAGGCTTTGATAAAAAAAATATGAATGCTGCAATTGATGCAAGTTTGCAACGCCTTCAGACAGATTATATTGATTTATATCAACTACATTGGCCTGAAAGAAAAGTTCCTAGATTTGGAAAATTGGATTTCGAATATGATCCTCATGATAATGAATGGACACAAATTGAAGAGGTGTTAGAAAATTTAAATGATTTAGTTAAAGTTGGAAAGATTCGTTATGTTGGATTATCTAACGAAACTCCATGGGGTGTTATGAAATTTTTACAAGTGGCGAAAGAAAAAAGTTTGCCTCTTATGATGTCTATTCAGAATGCCTATAGTTTAGTTAACCGCGTTTATGATATTGCGAATTCTGAAGTGTCAATAAGAGAAAACTGTGGCCTGTTAGCTTATTCTCCTTTAGCAGGAGGGCGTCTTAGTGGAAAATATATTAATCAACAACCAAAAAATGCCCGATATACTTTATGGCCAAGACGTTTTGATCGTCATCATACAGTGCGTGGAGAAAAGGCAATAGCTAAATATGTGGATTTAGCAAAAAAATATAATATTGCACCATCAACTTTTGCGAATGCATATGTCAATGACCGTCCTTTTGTTACTAGTAATATTATTGGTGCGACGACAATAGAGCAACTCAGAGAAAATATTGATAGTATTGATATAACTTTATCAAATGAAATTTTACATGAAATTGAGGATATTCATTTATCTGATCCAAATCCATGTGTGTAATTTCTAAATTTTTTCTTTATACGAAAATCTTGTTTTGAAAAATTACATCTGATATGTCGCACAGAAAATTTTTATTTTTTATTAAATATACTACTTAATAATCTGTCTACATCACTAATATATTTTCTACTCCATAAATGTACATTTAATAAGCTATAATATATTTGGTATATTGGCTCATAAGTATGATAATCTTTTTCTATCTTAATTATTTCAGAATAATAATCTAAAAAACTAGTATTAATTTCATTAAACCATCTAAGATAAGCTATTTCCAATTCATTATGGCCAAAAAAAATTCCTGGATCAATTAATCCAACCAATTTTTTATTATGAAAAAGAATGTTCCCTTTCCATAAATCGCCATGCAATAAGGAAATCCTAGGTTTTGACGGTATGAAATTTTCTAAATTTTTTATTACGACTTCTAGTCTTCGATTAATTAGCGATGGCATAGGTTCATTCTGATTAATTAATTTAAAAATTATACCCAATCGATGATCTCGAAAAAAATTAATCCAATTTGAACTATAGCTATTGGGTTGTTTTAGTCCTCCAATTTGAGAATCAAATTTAAAGCCATATTTATCATTAGTTACAGAGTGTATTTTTAGAATTTCTTTAGCAAGAATTTTTTGATAGTCATTTGATCTTATATTGTTATGTTCAATAAAACTCATAATCAAAACATCATTTGTTAATAATCTTACAGTTGGGAAAAGATTTGGGAATTTTTTATTCATGAAAATTAAAGAATTCCCCTCACTTTTAATAGCATTAAAAGTTAAATTTTTTTTATTATAATATTTCGCAACAAGACATACTTGATCGTCAAGCGTGATTTTTTCACAAATGATATTAAATGAGTTAGACAATACAGCTCTATGAATAATTTGCTGATTTGAAACAAATTTTACAATTTGATTATTAGCTACCGCATTCATTATTTTAGCTGAGCATAAATTCTTCCAACTTTAATTTTTGCGTGATTATATATTTTTTGATTATTCCAATCAGATAATTTTTGCTGTTCATTTTTAGTAACTAGCGATAATTTCTTAAAAATTTCAGTCGTTGCTGAAGGTAAAGCTCTCTCATTACCATCTATTATTTTAATTACTCCCCCGATTTTTTTTTCTTTATGAGCAAAAAGCAAAACACCCTCCGCCCCTCCTTTTGAAAAAATTTTTCCTTTTGTTATCCTCATTAATTCACTGTCAAATTTTTTACTTCCTCCAATTAATTGCGGATATTTTAGTATAGAGTCTAGTAGCAATTTAATTGATGTAGACAAGCCCTCATTGCCAATGTAGTTTTTGATTAAATTTACCATTGAAGTAGATAGGTTTTGAAGTGGAAAAGCGTATTGAGGAGCACTACAACCATCTATGCCAACTTGTTTTTTTGTAATTTTGTATTTTGTAATATTTTCTAGAGAATTACGAATTAATTTTTGATATGGATGATTAAAACCTAAATAATTTTTAATATCCATTTCATTGGAGAGACAGCCAGAAATCATTCCTAAATGTTTGCCTGCACAGTTATTATGAAGTTGGTTGGGTTTTTTTCCACTTGATAAAAGTTTATTAGATGAATCAAGATTAAGAGGGTTATGAATACCGCACTTAAGAGAATTATTATTAATTTTAATTTTTTTTATCCAATTATGTAAAACAATCATATGTTGTTTTTCACCACAATGAGACGAACAAGAAATGGCAATTTCTTTTTTTGATAATTTATATTTTTTATGTGCCTCAGATTGAATAAAAGGAATTGCTTGAAAAATTTTTATTGCAGATCTTGGATAAACTAAATCCAATTCGTGACCAGTTGTAAATATTATTTTATAGTTAAAATTTTGAACTACACATTTCACTCCATGAATACTTTCAATGATATTTCCTCTAGTAACAAAAGTTGTTAATTTTGACATAGTCTTTATTGTTATAATTTGATTTTTATGTTTCTTTAAATTTATTTATTTATGGTATACTAATTAATATATTAATTTGTCATGAAAAATTATCTTACATTTTTTATATTTATTCTAATATTGACGTTTGCTACTTCATCTTATGCCAATGTAGAGATGGGTAAATGGAATTTTATTAAAGAAGTTGATTACTGCTTTATTGGAAGTGCACCAGTAGAAACTGATTTACCAGAGAGCAAACAAAGAGGAATCACATACATTTTAGTGTATAGAATTAATAAAAGTAAAGATGCTATCGTACAGATTGCTGCTGGATATCCCTACAAAAAAGATCAAAATGTAGATGTAACCATTGGTAATGTACAATTTGATTTTTATTCTGATGATGATACAGCATGGTCAAATGACGATAACAAGGTTATTTTTGCCATGAAAAAAGGGATTAAATTGACAGTCAAAGGAGAATCATCTCGAGGCACTAAAACCACAGATATTTATACTCTCAAAGGATTTACTGCAGCTTATAATCAACTTTTTAACGATTGTTAAAAATGCCAAAAAAAATTGTTCTTGCGTACTCTGGGGGATTAGACACGAGTGTAATTTTAAAATGGTTACAACTTAAATATAAGTGCCCCGTTGTTACATTTACTGCAGATTTGGGTCAGGGAGAAGAGCTTGAACTTGTTCGAGAAAAAGCAGAATCATTGGGCATTAATGAAATATTCATAGAAGATTTGCAGGAAGAATTTGTTAGAGAATATGTTTTCCCGATGTTTCGAGCCAATACTCTATATGAGGGTAATTATTTACTAGGAACAGCAATCGCGCGACCGCTTATCGCAAAACGTCAAATAGAAATTGCTAAAAAAGTTGGTGCTGATGCGGTAGCACATGGAGCAACAGGAAAAGGAAATGATCAGGTACGTTTTGAACTTGGTTATTATGCCAATAATCCTAACATAGAAATTATTGCCCCTTGGAGGGATTGGGATTTTAATTCACGTAATGAACTCATAGATTTTGCAGAGAAACATCAAATACCTGTGCCAAAAGATAAAAGGGGTGAGACTCCTTTTAGTACGGATGCTAATTTACTGCATACCTCGTCTGAAGGAAAAATACTAGAAGACCCTTGGATTGAGGCACCTGAATTCGTTTACTCACGGACAAAATCACTTGAAGAAGCAGCGGAGAATTCAGAGGAGATTATTATTGGTTTCAAAAATGGCGATCCTATTGCGATAAATAATAAACCATTAAAACCTCGTGAATTGCTTTCAATGTTAAATTCTATTGCTGGCAAACACGGCATTGGTCGTATTGATATTGTTGAAAATAGGTTTGTGGGAATGAAATCAAGAGGTGTTTATGAAACACCTGGAGGAACAATATTATTACATTCTCATAGAGCGATTGAAAGTATTACTTTAGATAAAGGTGAAGCACATTTAAAAGATGAGTTAATGCCAAAATATGCTGAATATATTTATAATGGTTTTTGGTTTTCTTCAGAAAGGATAGCTTTACAGTCTTTAATTGATAAAACACAAAACAAAGTAAATGGAGAAGTAAAATTACGTCTTTACAAGGGTAATGTAATAGTCATTGGAAGAAAATCCCCAAATTCATTGTATAATAAAAGCTTGGTATCCTTTGATGAAGAAGGAAATTATAATCAAAAAGATGCCGAAGGTTTTATTAAAATTAATTCACTTAGATTCAAAAACAAAAATTAAAATTAATGAAAAAAATTTTTAGAATTTTTGAACGCTATTGCTGTATTTCTTAATAAGCAAGCGATAGTCATTGGCCCTACACCACCTGGAACTGGAGTAATCGCCGAAGCTAATTTTTTTGCTTCATTATAATCTACATCTCCCACAAGTTTTGTTTTTGTTTTACCATCTCTTTGTGTTGCAATGCGGTTAATCCCCACATCGATTACAATAGCACCTTCCTTGACCCAATCTCCTTTAATCATTTCAGGTCGTCCAGCAGCGGCCACTAATATATCGGCATTTCTACAAACATCCGGCAGATTTTTTGTTTTAGAATGAGCAACAGTGACAGTACAAGATTCTTTTATTAATAATTGTGCCATAGGTTTACCAACAATGTTTGATCTTCCTATGACAACGGCATTTTTCCCCACAAGATCAATTTTAAGACCTTTTAACATTAAGAGACATCCATACGGTGTGCAGGGTATAAGTAGGTTTTCATCATTATGGCTTGCAATAGATAATTTTCCAACATTAAAAGGATGAAAACCATCTGCATCTTTATCGGGGTGTATAGAGTCAAGTATGGTTTGTTCGTTCATATGTTTGGGCAAGGGTAATTGAACTAATATACTGTTAACATTATCCTGATTGTTAAGTGTATTAATTAACTCTAATAATTGATCCTGCGAAGTTGATTCATCTAGGTGATGATCAATGATCTCAATTCCTACTTCATGGGCACTTTTTGTTTTAGCTTTCACATACACACTGCTTGCTGCAACATTGCCAACTTGTACTACTGCTAATCCTGGAACCGCATTGTATTTGTTTTTAAGACCACTGATATCTTTTTTAAGTTTATCACGAAGATTCTGAGAAATTTCCTTTCCATCAATAATATGTGTCATTAATATCTCGGCCAATACTCAATTAATAAACTTTTTAAAAACCACAATAATAAGTAAACAATTATAGGAGAAATATCAATTGAACCAAATCTTGGCAAAAACTGTCTTATATATCGCAAACTAGGTTC
>PTLB01000064.1 GCA_002938255.1 Alphaproteobacteria bacterium MarineAlpha5_Bin3
ACATATGTATGAACTATGACTATATTCTGACCAAGGTTCGTTCCAAATTTCAAAAAACGTGTCATCCAAATGCCATTCAATAGGCAGGTCCCTTTGTATCATTTCTTTATCCTTATATGTACATCTATTTGAATACAAATTTGATTTTGCATAAAGTTTAAATGCCGGTGAAACGTTTGTGGGTTTAAATTGATAATGAACTAAAATACCTTTATCTTTTTTCAAGTTATCCAGTGCTTGCTCAATGCTATTTACTTCATATTCTTCATATAATTCTCTGTAAACGCACCGATTACCCCTAACAGAAAAAGCAGTAGTAATTTCCCATTCAAAGTTATTCCAATCTAAATTTAATTTTGTTGGTAATTTAATGTTAGTCATTGTCTTGCCTTTTCATTTATTTTTTATTCTTTTGAACGTTTCTTCAATTTCATATAATTCTTGCTCTAATTTATTTCTGACATAATTTTCATCTATTTGGATTATAATTATTCTAGATGGTTGAGTATCAAGATAAATTTCATCTCCAACTTTTGGTTTTCCGTCTACAAGAAAATATGCCTCCAAAAATCTTTGAATGTGTTTCTGTTCACTTGAAAACTTATAAAAATTTCCCATTGGATTTAAACTTTTAGATGGTGGTTTTCTTTTATAACTATAGTGAACTTGATAGTTTTCTACTATGACCGATGAGTTGTATATTTGATTTTTCATTTTCCTCCTTTCTTTAGAAAACTAATGTTAATCTTTTTAGTTTCTAACTCGGGTGTAAACTCATCATTTATTGCAGACTCGTATTCATCTACAATGGACTGAGTGAAGACTCCTCTAGGACCACCTCGTTTCATAATCGCCTTATAAAAGTTTTCGAGTTGTCTGCTTATCTTTGGTTTTTTATCGATTGTCATTTTCCTCCTTTAGCGTTGTGTTTAAAGTCCCAGCAAGTAAAGTTAAGTTCTAAATCAGGACTGACATTGCTTATATTACGTATTAAACTGCCAATCAATGGATGTTTTCATAAAAAAAAAGATCTGAAATCATATCTAGGATCCAAAGCAAGTCCACCAAGCCAGGGTTCATTATAAGAAAATTTAGAAATATTATTCCGCCAATCGTACCTATAGATGTCTAATTTTACATTTGTAAAGAATGGTTAGTGAATACTTCAAATATCTGGGCTACAGGGAACAATCATTAACGAAAAAACAAAAAGGATAAAATAATGATTGAAAATAAATATAAACCACCATTTATTAAAGTAACCGTAAAAGAGCACTGGGATGAACTTAGGGAAGTTCCGGCTAGTGCGCGAGGTGTCTACATGTCTCTTCTTCTTAAAACATGGGACAACGGCTGCAAATGGATTAAAGATGATGATGAAACGCCCGGGGTTTTAAAAGTACCCAAGCGAATATATTTATCAGCAAGTCGCTACCTTGAAGTGCTATGTAAACGTAGCGAAGACGGGTTTTGGGAGATGCCTTGGCTGAAAGTCGACTATGACAAAGTAATTGCTCAACGAAAGGCCAATATAGAAAATGGCAAAAAAGGCGGTTTATCTAAAGCAAAACTGTACCAAGGGCTAAGCCATAAAGATAGTGATACAGATGAGTATATAGATAAAGAATATATTAAATAGAGATAATCTACAGATTATCTCTATTGACATTAAACACACTTACTTAAGTTTAATTGATTAACAACCTACTTGCGTAGCTTGTGACAGGCACATTTTCAAGTGCCCTATTTGCCAAGCATATAAATATTAAGAATTTAATATTAAAAAGTTCTATAAAGTTATTCCTAATGCTGATGCCCTTCTTGAACAGCCGCTCAATTTGAATATTTATCTTCGATAAATAATTGTCTGGAAATCAAAAAACTGAGTCTAATCAATAGGTTAAGTTGGTTCCGTGAATCAATTAATCAAATTTCAACTCAAGTAGATATTTGCTTGGTTAGACGTTCCTATTGGTAAGCATATAAGAAATAAAATCGATTCAAAATGGTGCTTTAAAGCTCCATAGAGAGTCTAATTTTAGCGATTTGATTCTATAATGACTAAACTCATTAGGAAATTAAGTTTTTTTTATTTTGCAGAACAAAACATATTTGTTAAAATGTGCAATTGAGATATAAACATTTTAATTTTTATTTCAAAACTGGACGAAGACTGGACGATTTTGAGATAAAATGGGGTTTGTAAATGGGAAGTTAAGGAAACCCTTGTAGGAGAGATGGCTGAGCGGTTGAAAGCACCGGTCTTGAAAACCGGCAAAGGGGCAACTCTTTCCTGGGTTCGAATCCCAGTCTCTCCGCCATTTATCTTTTGTATATATAATCTTTAAACATTTTAGAGATTCTATTTTCATTTATTTGAGCTTCGGTTTTTATTCCTTGTTTAAATTTATAAAGATTATCATCATCTATATTTAATAAATTGAATAAATTTTCTAATTCATCATTGTCTAAATGATTAATGACATCTTTAACAAAAGAGCTTAAAAGTATATCCATTTCTTTTGTTCCCCTATAACTAGATCTATAAATAATTTTTTTTTTTAACTCATCGATATCTAAGGACATAATTTCTAGTATATTATATTAATAGTAAAAAATATGGATAATTATAAATATTTATTGCAGGATTTAACTAAATTAAAAGGAGTAGGAAATAAAACTGCAACAATCTTAAAAAGAAAAAAAATAAATAATTTATTCGATTTACTTTTTAGACTACCTCAATCGTATACAGATAGAACGCAAAAATTAAAGGTTAATGAATTACAAGTTGGTAAAATATCAACAATAAATGTAGTAGTAAAAAAATACTCTTTTCCAAGAATTAGAAATCTACCAAATAAAGTAATTTGTGAAGATGAAACTGGAACGATAGATTGTGTTTTTTTTAATAGTTATGAAGGTTATATACGTAAGATACTACCTTTAAATAAAGAAGTCACAATTAGTGGTAAGATAAATTATTTTAAAAAAAGATATCAAATAACAAATCCAAACTATGTATCAAAAGAAAGCAGTTTAATTGAAAAAATACATAATAAATATAGTTTAACAGAAGGCATTTCAGAAAAAGTCTATAATAAAATAATAAATCAAATTTTAGAAAATTTACCCAACTTATCAGAATGGTTAAATCCAGTTATTTTAAATAAATTTGAAAATATATCATGGAGAGATTCAATTATAAAACTTCATGATCCAAAAAATATCGGAAACTTTAAAAGCAATTTTTACAGAAGATTAGTTTTTGATGAGATTTTAACATCTTTTTTAGTTTTTTCAGAAATCAGAAAATCTATAAAAAAAATTAAAAAAAAAAATAAAAAATTCACAAATAAAAACATTTTAGCAATTAAAAAAAAAATAGCATTTGATTTAACAAATGATCAAAAAAAAGTATTAAATGAAATTAACTATGACTTAGCATCGCAATCTAAAATGTTTAGAATATTACAAGGAGATGTAGGAAGTGGAAAAACAATAGTTGCTTTAATTTCAGCTTTAAATGTAATTGAATCAGGATATCAAGTTGCATTTATGGCTCCTACTGAAATTTTATCTAACCAACACTATTTATTAGCAAAAAAAATATTTCCAAAAAAAGTTAAAATAGATTTAATAACCAGCAAAACTGCTCTTAAAAATAAAAAAAAAATACAACAAAAAACTGAAAATTCTAATTTAGATATGTTTTTTGGAACTCATTCTTTGTTTCAAAAGAATATGAATTTTTCAAATCTTGGATATATCATTATTGATGAACAACATAAGTTTGGTGTTAAACAAAGAAAAGCTTTATCTGACAAAGGAGGAATTAATTGTGATGTTTTGTTAATGTCAGCTACACCAATCCCTCGTACACTTACTATGACAATTTATGGTGATATGGATTTATCTATAATTAGAGAAAAACCAAATATAAGAAAAGAAGTAAAAACCTATAGTAAAATTGATACTAAAATAAATGATGTAATTAAATTTGTAAAAAAAGAAATGCAAAGCGAAAATCAAATTTTTTGGGTCTGTCCATTAATTGAAGAATCAAAAAAAATAGATCATCAATCAGCAATAAAAAAATATGAATTTTTAAATAGAATATTTCCTGATGAAGTAGCGATAATTCATGGAAATATTAAATCCAATGAAAAAGAAAAAGTTTTAAAAAAATTTCTCGAAAAAAAATATAAAATTTTAGTTTCAACTACTATTATTGAAGTTGGAATTGATTTTCCAAATGCAAATGTGATTGTAATAGAAAATGCAAATAAATTTGGATTATCCCAATTACATCAATTAAGAGGTAGAGTCGGACGAGGCGAAAAACAAGCTACCTGTATTCTAATGTTTAAATCGAATTTAAGTGAGAATGCTAAAATAAGAATTAATACTTTAAAACAATCAAATGATGGTTTTTATATATCTGAAGAAGATATGAAATTGAGAGGGTTTGGAGATTTATTAGGTTTTAAACAGAGCGGTATTAAAAATTTTAGATTAGCGGATCCTATACATAATCAGGATTTATTTATTTTAGCTGAAAAAGAAATCAAAAGAATTGAGAATGAAGAAAAAAAATTAATAAAATATAAACCATTAATTAAATTATATGATCAAGCCGAAATAATTAACGATTTAGTTTAATTTTTTGGATTTGAAGTACCTGCTGATACAATAAATTTAGACGCTTCTTCAAAGCTCATATCTAAGTATACCACTTCATCTTTTGGAAACATTAATAAAAAACCACTAGTAGGGTTTGGAGTTGTTGGTATAAAAACATTGATTAAATCTCTATCTACTTTTCTTCTTATTTCTCCTTTGTTTTCTTTTGTTGCAAATCCAACAGCCCAACTACCTTTTCTAGGATATTCAACTAAAACAACACTTCCTCTTTTGCCTCTTTTTCGAGTAAATGCTTTTGTCATTTGACCAATCGCAGAATAAATTGTTCTTAAAATTGGAACTTTTTTTAGAAGTTCATTAAAAATATTAAGGATTTTTCGTCCAATAAAAGATAATGATAAACCACCAATAATAGTAATAAACAATATGGATAATACTATTTCTAAACCTGGTATTGCAAATGGAAGATAATTATTAGGATTGATCTCATCAGGGATAAGTTTTGAAGAAATAGAAATTAAAAAGATAGTTAAATAAACTATAAAGCCCAATGGCACCAAAACCACTATGCCAGCAAAAAAATAAATTCTTAACCTAGATATTATTGAGGATCTTTTTTTTTTTAATTTCGCCATAAATATTGACT
>PTLB01000065.1 GCA_002938255.1 Alphaproteobacteria bacterium MarineAlpha5_Bin3
ATCTGAAATTAAAAAATTGTATCCTATTATAAATACAAATGACATTATTGGTGGAGTGCACATGCCTTTGGATGGACAGGCTGATCCCGTAGGAGTAACCAACGTTCTAGCTAAAGCAGCTCGGCAAAATGGGGCTACCATTGTGGAGCACTGCCCTGTCAAAAAAATTCTTACTCGAAATAATAAAATAGTTGGTGTGGAAACTGAAAAAGGAAAAATTGATTGTGAATATATTGTTCTCGCTGCAGGTATGTGGTCAAGGCAAATTGGAGCTGAGGTTAATGTTAGCATTCCTTTGTATCCCGATGAGCATTTTTATATTTTAACAGAAGGTATTAAGGACATTGACCGTTCGTTACCTGTACTGAGAGATTATAATCACTGCTTATATATAAAAGAGGACGCGGGAAAACTATTAGTAGGCATTTTTGAACCCAACGCGAAACCAGCTTTTATAAAATCAAAATTAGTTCCGAATGATTTTTCTTTTGGTGAATTGCCCGGAGATTTCGAACATTTTGAACCCTATCTAATGCATGCTATTAAAAGAATACCGACTTTGGAACATGCTGGGATCCGCAAATTTTTTTGTGGGCCAGAAAGTTTCACGCCCGATACAAGCTATCTTCTGGGAGAGACGCCAGAAATAAAAAACTTCTTTGTTTGTTCCGGTTTCAACAGCATTGGTCTTGCTAGTGCTGGAGGAGCGGGTCGGGCTACAGCGGAGTGGATGATAAACGGGGGAGTAAGTGAAGATATATTTTGTTTGGATATTAGTCGCTTTGAAAAATTTCATTCAGAAACCAAATTTATTACAGAAAGAGTAACAGAGGCTCTGGGCGACCTATATGCCATGCACTGGCCCTACAAACAAAACACTACTTCTCGTAATCAAAAACTACTTCCTTATCACAATAAGTTAAAGGAAGCCGGAGCTTGTTTTGGTGTTGGGGGAGGATTTGAAAGACCGATGTGGTATGCGCGTAAGAACCAAAAAGCCGAATATCAATACAGTTTTGGTTATCAAAATTGGTATGAATCTGCAGAATTTGAAACAACGCACGCAAGAAAGTATGTAGCGCTCTTTGAATTAACACCTTTTTCAAAATTTGAAATGAAAGGAACAAATGCTCATGAAGCACTACAGTATCTATGCGCCAATAATATTAAAGATACTGAAGGAAATACTACTTACACTCAAATGTTAAATTCAAATGGCGGCATTGAGGCTGACTTGACGGTAACATGCATAGAAAAAAAAATTTTTAGAGTAGTTAGCGGTGCTGCAGTACGTTCGCACGACAAAAAACATATTTTAAATAATTTAAAATATGATGTTGAATTCAGTGATATTACAGAAAATTTCGCCTGTCTTGGCCTCTTTGGACCGAAAAGTAGGGATTTATTAACTGACCTAGCGGGAGATAAATTTAATACTGAACAATTTCCTTTTGGAAGTGGCAAATTTTTAACCGTTGAAGGAATAAGTATTTGGTTTCAACGCCTTTCCTATGTCGGCGAACTTGGATGGGAGGTTTATATTCCCATTCATAACAGCAAAAAAATCTACGATACGATTATTGAAATTGGAAAAACATACCAACTGATTCACGCTGGTGCCCATGCAATGGATATCATGCGTATGGAAAAAATGTATCTTCATTGGGGACACGATATATCGCCTGAAGAAAATCCCTATGAGGCCGGTTTAGGATTCGCTGTCAGCCTGAACAAAGAACAAGATTTTATTGGAAAAAATGCTTTAAAAAAGATCGATCAAAACCAATTAACAAAAAAATTATGTATGTTTACGTTGGAAAAATCAGAACCGGGAAAGCCTTTGTTGCTGCATGAAGAGCCGATATATTTAGAAGGTACAATAATTGGGCAAACCACTTCTGGCAATTATTCATTTAATTTCAATAAAAATATGTCCTTTGGATATATCAACAATTATCATTTGTTAAATGACCTAAAAAATAAAACTTGTGAAATCGAGGTGGCGAAAAAAAAGTATAAAGTTAACTTGGAATTTCAGGCTTTACATGATCCAAAAAATATTATGATTAAAGCTTAAGTGAAAAAAATATTTTTTTTTTTACTTGCGATACCCATAATTTTATTAATAATTTTTATAGCAACTTATAACGAACTGGATGTTAACAAGTTATTGGCGAATATTCAAAAAGACACCAATTTAATAATCAATTTAGAGGATAAGGGGAAATGGAAATTTTATCCATCCATTGGATATGCAAATATATTTTCTGCAAAAGGAATAGAAAATAATGTGACAATTGATAAAGGTAAAATTAGTTTTAAAAAAAACTATTGGCCATTATCACCCTTGCATCTTGAACTATCTTCTCCCTCTATCCATTATAAAGGAATGATTTTTAGAAACTCTTCTGTTAAAGCAAAATACAGTAACCAGATAATTGATATCAGCAAATTCAACGCCAAACTTATTGATGGCGACATAAACACTAAGGGAAAAATCAGTGTAGATGAAAACAAATCAATTCAGTTAAATGGTTCATTTAATAATATTTCACTAAATACAATTCTAGATCAAGCAAATATTGCCAAGTGGGAACGTGTTAACATCAAAATTGCTTCCCCTCATTATAATTTAGTCACATCATACAAATCCAAAGAGAGTTTAATTGCAAACCTCAATGGTTTAATGGAAATTAAAGGTTCTGTTTTTTTTATTTCAACAGAGGAAGAGAGATTTGGAGCAGCCCTGCTATCTTTATTGGTTGATAAAGTGGCAAGTCTATCCTCTGTAAGTAAATCAATTAGTTACTTACTTGATAGATTTGCTGATGTTCCCTCTGCAATAACCGGGGAACTACAATTTAATAACGGAACGATTTCAACTACGGACTTGTTGCTCCAAAACAATAATGGTCGTGCCCTGATAACCGCACAGATTGATATGCTTTCAAATAATATCAACGGCAAAATTAATTTTTATGAAAAAGACAGTATTTTTGTTGAAGCGGTTATTAAGGGCAACCTTCAAAACCCGGAAATATTAATTGGAGGTGAGGTATTTGCCGAAGATGGAAGTACGAGTCCTCGGGATATGAAAAAAATTTTCGAAGAAGGAATCCAATCCTTGGTAGACAGTTTGCTTGACAGAAATGACTAGTTTGCTATCCACCATCGCTGGTGTCTTCAGCTATATTATAGTAGGCTCTACAAGATGTTACTTCGGCAAATATTGTACTAAGTACATTTGTGAGCTTTTTTACGTTATCAATATTAATATTAATATTCGGATACTAGATTGATTGAGAAATAAATTCTTGCATTAATTTCTTTTTTGCCAGAGTGTCCACACTATGCGGAAAAATTTCTAACATTTGATCATAAATTTTCATAGCTTTATCATACTGTTGAAGTTGAATAAAAATTAAGCCCATTCCATCCATTGCCCCAAAATGGCGTGGTTCCAATAACAGTGTTTTGTTAATATCAATCATTGATTTATCAAACTGGCCCAAAATATAATAAACTGTGGCTCTTTTGTTCCACCCTTCTGCGAAATCAGGATTTTTTTCGATTACACGAGTAAAAAGATCTATCGACATCACAAAATCACCCATGCGCATTGCTTCAAGTCCTCTGTAATAATATGCTTCAATTTTGGGATCATTCGTTTCATCCCAAATCTTCCATATATCTTGTGTAAGGGTGTTTATTTCTTTTTTACTTTCGGCAATGTACAATTTATCAAACAACTCAATGAGCCTGGAATCAAGCTGGTCTGCAGCAGCAGAATTTAGGAAAAAACAACCTATTAAAAAAATTGGTTTAAAAAATTTCATAGCAACAGAATAATTTCTCAATATTTATTATCAATTGAATACTAATATAGTTGAGTATTTTAATATTACGATTAAAAATATTAATTAATGATTGATTTGTATACATGGCCTACTCCAAATGGTCGCAAAATTAGTATTTTGCTTGAAGAGCTAAACGCCCAATACAACGCGATCCCCATCGACATCGGAAACAACGAGCAGTTTCAAAAGGAATTTACCAAAATTTCTCCTAGCAATAAAATACCCGCAATTTTTGATCATGAGACACAAACAAGTATTTTCGAATCTGGAGCCATCATGCTTTATCTTGCAGACAAGTACGATAAATTTTTGCCAAAAAAATCTTACTGGATAACAATGGAGTGGTTTATGTTTCAGCTAACTCAAGTGGGACCAATTTTAGGTCAAGCGCATCAGTTTTTATTTTACCATCCGGGACAAGGTGAGTTTGTTGAAAATAAATATATTGATTATACAAAAAGAATTTACGAAACACTTAATACCAGATTAAAGCAAAGAAAATATTTAGGGGATGAATTCTCAATCGCGGACATGGCTACCTGGCCCTGGATAGCGAGATTTGAACGGCATAAAATTGATCTAAATGCTTATCCGGAGGTTTTAAGATGGTATCACTCCATTGCCAAACGTCCTGGAGTTCAAAAAGGATACAATGTCGTTGGTGAATTTGAAAAAATCCCATTGGTTTAAAAAAGTTACAACAAAATTGAAATAGAGGTCCCAATTAATAAAATGGCTAATAGCCATTCAATTATTTTTTTAATTGCTTCATTTCTTAAATACTGCCGAATTACACTACCGCCAATAGCCCACATGCTTATGGATGGCAAATTGATTATCGTTGCCATAAAAACCATAAAAAATATAGATAAAACTATGTGCTCTTTTTGAGGGTAAAATAACGAAACAGCGGTAATACAAATCACCCATGCTTTGGGATTAACAAATTGAAATAAAATTGCCTCATAATATTTAAGGGGAGCGCCTTTATCCTCTGTGTTTGACACTTTGAGAGAGCCCAGCATTTTCCAAGCTAAATACAGCAAATACG
>PTLB01000066.1 GCA_002938255.1 Alphaproteobacteria bacterium MarineAlpha5_Bin3
TATCTTCAAGGCCGCAATAAATTCTTATAAGGGTGCCTTTTGATTTATTTTCAATAGATCTTTTAATTAATGAAGGAAAGGTTATTAAACTTTCAAAACCACCCCAACTGTAGCCTATTCTAAAAATTTTCAATTTATTGTAAAATTTTTCTATCATTTTTTTTGAATATGCTTTTTTTAATGTAAAACCAAAGAGTCCTGAGCTGCCAGTAAAGTCTCTTTTCCAAATTTTATGATTTTTTGTGTGGGGTAGAGCTGGATGATAAACATCTTTAACCAAAGAATGTTGTAATAAACTTTTTGCAAGCACTAAAGCATTATTTTCAATTTCTTTCATTCTTAGACTAAGAGTAGGTAATCCTCTTAATGTTAGGTAAACTTCTTCAGATCCAGGGCACATACCAAGTGTGTTTTTGGTTGTTCTTATTTGTTTTGCAGTTTTTTTATCGGAACTCACGAAACCAATTAAAACGTCTGCATGCCCATTGATATATTTTGTTCCTGCATCAACAATAACATTAATTCCAAGTTTAATTGGATCGCAAAACAAAGGGGAAGCCCATGTATTGTCTAAAACCGTAACAATATTTTTCTTTTTTGCAATTTTTGTAATGAAAGGAATATCAATTATATCAAAAGTTGCTGTACCTGGCGACTCTAAGAATATTAATTTTGTTTTTTTTGAAATTTTTTTTTCAAAATTATTAATTTTTTTGGTTGGATGAAAGTATTTTATTTTTACTCCATAATTTTTCATTAGTTCATTACAAAATATTCTTGTCGGATTGTAAATAGAATCATTTATTAACACTTCATCGTCTTTTTTTAAAAAAGTCAGAAAAGGGATTACTATCGCTGCTAAACCTGAAGGGGCGATCACTGTATCTGCTGATCCATAAAGGTAAGATATACTCTCTTCTAATTCTTTATGAGATGGGTTTGAATGAATTCCATAAAAAGCTTTATTGCGATCTTTTTTTAGTTTGAGATCATCAATATAATCTTTAAAATTTTTAAATATCATTGTTGATCCCTTGTAAATACCTGGATTGACAAATCCTTTTTGTTTATTAGAATCCCTCCCTAGTTTTGTAAGTTTTGTTTTTAATTTCATATCTTAAAATTGTTTTAAAAAATATTTTTGGTATTATTATGTTTTCATATTATAGTAACTTTTTTTTAAACAAGTCTTAGTTTAATTATGCGCTATTTAAAACGATTTTTTATTTTCCTTATATTCCATATTTTATCACTACCTGTTATTGCCTTTACCCTTGATGATGTCAAAAGTAGAGGATACTTAAATTGTGGAATTTCTGAAACGCGTGTAGGATTTGCAGATATTAATTCTGATAATATTTGGATAGGTTTTGATGTAGACATGTGTAGAGCTGTAGCTGCAGCAGTATTTTCTGATTCTAGTCAGGTTAATTTTATTCTGACTACTAGTAGATCTAGATTTCCAATATTAGCATCAGGTGAAATTGATCTTCTGTCAAGAATGACCACATGGACTTTTTCTCGAGATGTGAACCTAGGTTTTGAGTTTGCAGGTATTAATTTTTATGATGGTCAAGGTTTTATGTATAAATCTGAACTAGGAATCCAAACTCCAAATGATTTAAATGGAGCTACCATATGTATAATTGAAGGTACTCAAATGGCTTTCAATATTAATAATTTTTTTAATAAAAATATCTTAACATACCAATCAATTCCTGTTGAATTTGATGATGAGGCATTTGAGAGTTTTAATTCTGGAAGATGTGACATTTATTCAAGTTATATGACCGAACTTGCCAATAAAAGAATTGCATTCAACAGACCAGAAGATTATTCAATATACTCTGAAATTATTTCTAAAGAACCTCTAGGTCCTGTTGTACGGCATGGAGATGATCAATGGCGTGATGTTGTGTCCTGGAGTTTGAAAGTTATGATTATAGCAGAAGAACTAAATATTACCTCGAAAAATATTGATGATTTTTTGGATTCAGATAATAATGAAATATTGAGATTATTAGGTATGGTCGGTGCTTATGGAGACATGATAGAACTTGATGAAAAATGGGCTTACTATATCATTAAACAAGTTGGTAATTACAGTGAGGTATTCAATAAAAATTTAGGACCTGAAACTCGATTAAATTTGAACCGGGGGTTGAATAGATTATATATTGACGGCGGACTTCTGTACGCCCCTCCCTTTAGGTAGATAAATTCTTTCACCATTCAATGTTAAGCATATTTTATTAATGGAAAATTATTTAATAACTGTTATTAGTACGAAAGTAAATTAAACATGTCAGATTTACCAGCAAGAAATAGTGATCCAATAATATTACTTGAAAAAGTTAATAAATGGTTTGGGGATTTACACGTTCTGCAAGATGTGGATCTGTCTGTTGGCAAAAAAGAACGTATAGTTGTTTGTGGTCCTTCCGGATCAGGTAAATCTACAATGATAAGATGTATCAATCGTCTTGAAGAACATCAAGAAGGTAAAATAGTTGTTGATGGTATTGAATTAACAGGTAACTTAAAAAATATTGATAATGTAAGACGTGAGGTTGGAATGGTCTTTCAGCAGTTTAATTTATTCCCGCATTTGTCAGTTAAAGAAAACGTTACTCTTGCCCCGATATGGGTTAAAAAAATGTCAAAAAAAGAGGCAGATGAATTAGCGATGCAACATTTGGAAAAAGTTAAAATTCCTGAACAAGCCAACAAGTATCCTGGGCAATTGTCTGGCGGACAACAACAAAGAGTTGCTATAGCCCGTTCACTGGCAATGAATCCGAATATTATGTTGTTTGATGAGCCTACTTCAGCACTTGACCCTGAAATGATCAAAGAAGTTTTGGATGTTATGATTGCCCTTGCAGAAGAAGGCATGACTATGATTGTGATAACGCATGAAATGGGATTTGCAAAAACAGTTGCTGATCGGATGGTGTTTATGGATGAAGGAAGGATTGTTGAAGAAGCTATCCCAGATATTTTTTTTAATAATCCTAAAAACGAAAGAACAAAACTATTTTTAAGCCAAATCCTTAGTCACTAATAGACAAATTTACTCTTCTATTCATTTTTCCTTTATTTTCTATTTTGCCAATTCTAATATTTCCAATTTCTTTAGTTCTCTTTACATGTGTTCCTCCGCAAGGTTGTAAATCAATACTTCCTATTTTTACAAGGCGAATTTTATTGTTAGTTCTTGGGGGTTTTACTGACATAGTTCGCACCAAATCTGGTTGATTATCTAATTCTTCAAGTGTAATCCACTGATATGAAATTTCGTGGTCATCTTTCACTAATTGGTTGATTTTATTTTCTATCTCCTCTTTTTCAATTTTATCATCTGCATTAAAATCAAGCCTACTTTTTTCATAAGAAATTTGTCCTCCAGTTACATCATAGGGTATTAAGGAACATAAAAGATGAAGAGCGGTATGCATTCTCATATGTTTGTATCTTATCTCCCAATTAATTTTTCCTTTTATTTTTTCATCAATTTTTAAATCATTACTATTTTCGCAAACATGGATAATATTTTGTTTGTTATCATACACAGTATCAATAATATTCATTTCTTTTCCGTTTAATGTTATTTTACCAATGTCTCCTGGTTGGCCACCACTTTTTGCGTAAAAAGCCGTTCTGTCTAGTATTATTTTATTAGAATCTATATTTAATATTGTTGCGTCAAAATCTTTTAAATAAGAATCTTCAATGAAAAGCATATTTTTTTAAAATCTAAACTTGTCCCATAATTTTTGATACCAATTTCTAGATTTACAATTTATTTCATTTGGTTTTTCTAAATTTTCTCTACATTCGCATTCAAACTTAATGTCAACCTCAATTTCTCTATAATCAGCTATTTTAATAAAACGTTCATTGGATTCATTAATTTTTTGAATGCAAACTTTGTAGTTGGGTTGAGTAATAGGTGACCATCCATCTTCACCCATTTGATCAGCTTCAATCCAAGTTCCGTTTACTAAAAAAAATACTACTATAAACCAGTTCATTTTACCATATTTTGTGTTTTATAATATAAAAACTACTATATGTATTACACATTAAAGCAAAAAAAAATAAATAAAGTGTTGAACATTTTCTTATCTTAGAGCATTGAGTTATTCAATTTAATAATATTATTAAAAAGGAGAAAATACATATGAAAATTTCTAGTGTATTAAAATTATTAACCTCTCTTCTGATGTTTTCTTTTGGAACTGCAGCAATTGCAGACACTCTTTCGGATACAAAAGCAAGAGGGCACGTTCGCTGTGGTGTGAGTCAGGGTCTTCCTGGTTTCTCTAATCCTGATGCAGATGGTAACTGGGTTGGCCTTGACGTTGATGTCTGTCGCGCTGTGGCAGCTGCTATTTTCGGTCAAGGTGGAGACGAGAAAGTTGAATACTTTCCCGTATCTGCAAAAGAACGTTTTACAAAGTTAACTGCAGGCGAATATGATATTCTTTCAAGAAATACTACTTGGACTTTATCT
>PTLB01000067.1 GCA_002938255.1 Alphaproteobacteria bacterium MarineAlpha5_Bin3
GGTGGATACCACTTGAATTGGTCTAGAAACAGCAAAAATTTTTATAGGAAAGTTACAAAACTTTATTAATTTCACCCACATAAATACCTAACCCTTCTGCAACCTTGATTAAAGGATCATTATCCCGTACGGTTTTTGATTTGCCTGCTATTGACTCTAAATCAACATCAGTGACACCTCTATTTTGCCATACAACTACACGATTAAACTTTTCTTGGGCAATTAAATCCACAGCGTGAACACCAAAAGCACTAGCTATTAATCGATCCCTATGGGTAGGTTGTGCACCTCTTTGCACATGTCCTAAAACAGTAACGCGAGTTTCTGCGTTTGTCATCTTATATATTTTATCGCCTATATATGAACCAATACCACTTAAACGAATCTGTCCATCAATATATTTGACAGTAGCTTTTGATCCATCTTCTTTTTTAACAGCTTCCGCAACAACAATTAAGGCATGGTTTCTTCCATTAGAACGAATTTTTTCAATATGTTTAGCTATAGCTTTAATTGTATACGGTCTTTCTGGAATAAGTATAACATCTGCTCCACCAGCAATGCCTGAATTTAAAGCAATATGCCCGGCATCTCTTCCCATAACTTCTAAAATCATTGCACGACGATGACTTGCGGCAGTCGGCTGCAGCATATCTAAGGCATTGGTAGCTACATCTACAGCTGTATCATAACCTATTGAAAGCTCATTATCCATAACATCATTATCTATTGTTTTTGGTATACCTACAAAATTAATTTTTCCTTTTTCTGTCAAGGTCTTAAGAATTTTCATACTTCCATCACCACCAATTCCGATTAAAGCATCTAATTCCATTTTTTTAAAACCCTTAATTACCTCTTCATGTGAAGGATAGCCTTTGCTATTAGTGCCTAAAAAAGTGCCGCCCATACGCATCAAATTTCCATCAAAATTGGAAGGTTTCAACTCAACCACATTAAGAGGATCTGTCATCAAGCCCAATGTTCCATCTTTGATTCCAAAAATTTGCCATTTATATTTGTTAACTGCCCGAATTGTAGCAGCTCGAATTACTGCGTTCAAACCTGCGCAATCGCCTCCACTTGTTAAAATAGCTATTTTTTTTACCATTGGGGTCTTGTATACTAATACTAAAAAAGAAAAAATATTTAATAAATTAAATACTACAAATCAAAAAATGGGAAGACGTGAGTTACTCATCAAACAACTCAAAGAATTTCAAGAGGAACATCGTGATCTTGATGCAATTCTCATTCAATTGCAAGAAAAGCAAACTATTGATTTTGTACAAATTAAAAGATTAAAAAAAAGAAAGTTACTTCTTAAAGATAAGATTCGTAGTCTCAAGAATAATATCGAACCTGATATTATTGCTTGATGGGACGAATATTTTTAACTAATTTAAAAGTCTGAGAAATTGTTTTCGCTATATCTCCCAATCTGTTTTTTATTTTTGGTATCTTAGAGACTCTTTTTAATTGTTTGTCTAATAATTCGATGGTTTGATCGAAACTATTATTGTTAACAAAATGCAACATAACCATGCTATAAATTGAGGCTAAAATTGCTCTTTTTGAATAAAAACTAAAATCTGTAGAATTATCTCCCGCCACAAACCATATCTGATCAACAGCTTTATAAAGACATCTTGAAGCTATCTTAAAATTTTGAGGAAGCAGTAAATGAAAATAGGTTTTTGAAATTAACTCTTTCTCTCGTGACATAATCTTCAATCGTAAAATAACTAACTCTTTAACACGTTCATGAACTCTTAAACGAATAAGATTAATTTTTTTTGAATCCTCTGTCATTTGGTTGTTGACTGTATCCAAATACATTTCAAGAAGGGTAATGTACCCTTCAGGAAATAAGGCGGCTATTTCTGAAAATTTAAATTTTGATTTAGCCGCTATATTGTAAAAAAGTTTATCATTCCATCCACACTTAGAAATATGTTCTTTTGCCTTTAATAAGATCTGATATCTTAATTTATTGAGATTGATTTTTTTCAATTTCTTTCTTCTTCCAATATTCTTCAATTTCCTCAGCATATCCAAAAGCTGAATTATCAACCAAACGACTCGTATATAGAATGCCCTGCAAATGATCATATTCATGTTGAACAATACGAGCATGCAATCCTTCTGCTTTCTTTTGGATAATATTGCCTCTCATATCAGATCCTTCGTATTGAATTATAGAAAATCTTTTTACTAGACCCAACATTCCTGGAATAGATAAGCAACCTTCCCATTCATTCTCTGTTTTATCAGTGATTTTTGTAAATCCTGGATTAATCAAAGCTGTGATTTTTATCTTTTTTTCATCATCTTCTTCCGGAACTCTAAATATTATTATTTGTCTGTTTATATGTATCTGAGGTGCTGAAAGGCCAATCCCTTTGGCATCAAGCATCGTTTCCGTCATATCTTGAATTATTTTTTTTGTTTTATTGCTTGTTATATCTTCAACTATTTTAGCTTTTTGAAGCAAAATAGGGTGTCCTAAACGGGCAATTTTCAAAATTGACATTAGTGCTTATACAAAGCCATAAATTAATTTTAAATACATAAATTTGGATATTTGCATAAATTTATACATTATGCTAATTGCTTCACTCTTTTAAGGAAAAAATGAGTTTAACAGTAAATGTAAAAGATAATAATATTGAGCAAGCTCTTCGTAATTTGAAAAAAAAATTGCAAAGAGAGGGTTTATTTAAAGAAATGAAGCTTCGTAAACACTATGAAAAGCCTTGTTTAAAAAAAGCTCGTGAAAAAGAAGAAAATATTAGAAGATCTCGTAAATCAGCAAGACTAAGACATAGCGATTAAATTAACCGAGCAAGTCAACTCAAGGCCTTCACTATATTTTCACACATCTTTTTAGCATCACCAAAAAGCATAGTTGTATTATCTCTGTAAAAAAGCTCGTTATCAACACCTGAGTATCCTGTGGCTAAAGATCTTTTTATAAATAATACAGTTCCGGATTTTTCAACATCTAATATTGGCATACCATAAATTGGAGAGGTTTCATCTGTTTTTGCTGCTGGATTTGTAATATCGTTTGCCCCTATTACGAATGAAACTTCTGTCATTGGAAAATCATGGTTGATTTCATCCAGCTCTAACACTTCTTCATAAGGAACATTGGCCTCAGCTAAAAGAACATTCATATGCCCAGGCATCCTACCAGCAACAGGATGAATGGCATAGCGAACACTAATACCGCTTTTTTTAAGAATATCCCCCATTTCACGAAGAGCATGTTGCGCTTGAGCAACTGCCATTCCATAACCTGGAATGATAATTACCGAGTCAGCATTTTTTAAAATATAAGCAGCATCTTCTGCGTTACCTTGTTTAACAATTTTATCAGATTGATCAGAAACCTTCACATTGGTTTGTTCTCCTCCAAAACCACCTAAAACAACGCTGAGAATGGATCGGTTCATTCCTTTGCTCATAATATAACTTAATATTGCACCTGAAGATCCAACAAGTGCTCCAGTAATAATTAAAAGGTTATTGCTAAGAGTAAAACCGATTCCACAAGCTGCCCATCCTGAGTAAGAGTTTAACATAGAAATAACAACAGGCATATCTGCGCCTCCAATTGGAATCACTACTAAAAAACCTAATAAAATCGATATAATAACTATTGCCCAAAAAATGGAAGGGGATTGCGTTAAAACAAAAAAAACAATCAGTATTATAATAAATAAAAATATTAGAGCATTAAACAAATGTTGAAGTTTAAATACTATTGGATTTCCTGATACTGTTCCTTGCAGTTTGCCAAAAGCAAGAATGGAGCCAGAAAAAGTTATAGCACCTATAAAAGTACCAATACTCATCTCAACAAGACTGCTTTTAGGGATTGTTCCGATATTCCCAATATTAAATGACTCTGGATCATAAAAAGCCGCTGCAGCAACAGACACAGCTGCTAGACCAACCAAACTGTGGAATGCAGCAATTAATTGGGGTAATGCTGTCATTTCAATTTTAAGAGCAATAATTGTTCCAATAAAACCGCCAATTAAAACGGCAATACCAATTTCGGTATAACTTAAAACATTCTTAAAAATAAGCGTTGTAATGATTGCTATTACCATACCGATAATACCTAAAATATTTCCTACACGCGATGAATCAGGATGTGATAAGCCTCTAAGAGAAAATATAAAAAGTAACGCTGAAATTAAATATAATATTGATACTATACTCGATGACATTATTTCTCTTTTTTTGCCTTAGATTTTTTTTTGAACATTGAAAGCATTCTATAGGTTACAATAAATCCTCCAAAAATATTCACAGAGGCTAAAATGACTCCTACCATTCCAAATATTTTCGAAACTCCGTAACCTTCTGGACCTGACGCAAGGATTGCGCCAACGATAATCACGCTTGAAATAGCATTTGTCACGCTCATTAAAGG
>PTLB01000068.1 GCA_002938255.1 Alphaproteobacteria bacterium MarineAlpha5_Bin3
AAAAATCAAAATGAATTATTTAGAATTAATAGGATTTATTCAAATAGTTCTAATAGCTACTACTCCTGTAGTTTTTGCAGGTATTGGTGAATTAGTTACAGAAAAATCCGGAGTACTTAATTTAGGTGTTGAAGGAATGATGTTAGTAGGAGCGGTTACTGCTTTTGTTACACTTGTTATTACAGGTAATTATGTTCTTGCTTTTTTATTTTCAATTTTGGCAGGTATATTTATGTCAGGTCTATTTGCTTTTTTAGTACTAATTCTAATGTCAAATCAAGTTGCAACAGGTTTGTCTTTAACAATTTTTGGTATTGGATTAAGTTCAATGATTGGAAAGAAATATATTGGGACTCCTATTGATGGATTAACTCCTTGGTATTTTGTTATTCTGTCTTTTATAATTGTTTTTTTAGTAGGGTATTTTTTTTATAAAACTAAATCAGGTTTAATACTTAGGGCAGTGGGTGAATCACATAACTCTGCTCATGCTTTGGGATATAGTGTTTTAAAGATAAGGCTTTTAGCAATTCTCTTTGGAGGATCTATGTGTGCATTTGCTGGATCATATATATCAATTTGCTATGCACCAATGTGGCAAGAAGGAATGATAGCTGGAAGAGGTTGGATTGCTCTTGCTTTAGTTGTTTTTTCTACATGGAAGCCAAGTAGAATTTTAATTGGAGCATATATTTTTGGAGGCACTTCAATATTTCAAATGCATCTTCAAGGTAAAGGTTTTAGATTTCCTCACTGGGTTCCATTCGATGATTTTTTTAGTTCTGCACCATTCTTTAATATGTCCCCATATTTAGCTACAATGATTGTTTTAGTGATAATCTCTAGCAATAAATTGAGGATTAAACTAAGCGCTCCTGCTTGTTTGACTATGCCTTTTTACAAAGGAAGCTAGAATATCCACTTAATAATTGAAATTTATATTTAGAATCGTTGTGTGTAAGATAAAAATAATGTTGAATACTATTTTATTATTAACAGGTGAGGTTAAAGTGATTAAATTATTTAAGTATTTTACTATAATCCTTTCTTTTATTGGTTTAACTTTAAGCACTGCTTACGCAGATCCAATAAAAGTTGGATTTATTTATATTGGCCCTCCAGGTGACCATGGATGGACTTATATGCATGATCAGGGAAGAAAACACATGGAGAATCAACTTGGAGACTCTATTGTACTACCTGCATCCTTTATGGAAAATATTCCTGAAAATGCTGATGCTGTACGTGCTATTAGAAAACTAGCATCTTCTGGTCATGATTTAATATTCACAACTTCTTTTAATTACATGGATCAAACCCTTGAAGTTGCTAACGAATTTCCAAATGTTATGTTTGAACACGCTACGGGTTATAAAAGAGCTGACAATGTATCAACTTATTCTGCTAGATTCTATGAAGGACGAACAATAATAGGCCATATAGCAGGCAAGATGACAAAAACTAATACTATTGGATATATTGCTTCATTTCCTATTCCAGAAGTTGTTAGAGGCATAAATGCATTTTATTTAGCAGCCTCTAAGGTAAATCCAGATATTAAAATAAAGGTTATTTGGGCCTTTACTTGGTATGATCCTGGTAAGGAAGCTGATGCTGCTAATACTTTGATTAATCAAGGTGCTGATATTATTGTGCAACACACAGACACTTTTGCTCCTTGTCAGGCTGCAGAAAAAGCAGGAGTATTAGCTTTTGGCCAAGCTTCAAATCAAGAAGATTTTTGTCCTAATGCTCATTTAACTGCTATAGAAGATGTTTGGGGACCTTATTATGCTGCAAGAGCACAAGCTGTTGTTGATGGTACTTGGGCTTCAACTGATACTTGGCATGGTATGGCTGAAGGTATGGTTGTAATGTCTCCTTATAATGCTAAACTAATGTCTGCTGATTTAATTCAAGAAGCTATAAATATGGAAATAGCAATTAAAGATGGAACATTACATTCCTTTGCTGGTCCAATATATAATCAAGCTGGAGAATTAGTTGTACCCGAAGGCCAAAATGCCGATGACGGTATGCTTGCTGGTATGGACTTTTATGTTCAAGGTATAGACGACGAACTACCACAATAAATTTATTTATTTTATAACCCCCTAAATATATAGGGGGTTATTTTAAATATTTATATATTAGTAGGTTGAAATTATATGTCAGATTTGTTTATTTCATGGGAAGAGTATCACAAAAAAACTGAAGAACTTGCAGTCAAAGTCCATGAAGATGGTTGGGAATTTAATCAGGTAGTTTGTATAGCAAAAGGAGGAATGAGAGTTGGAGATATTTTTGCAAGAATATTTGATTTACCTTTGGCAATTTTATCGGTAGAGTCATACAAGGGGGAGGGTCTTAAAAATAAAAGAAGTACAATAACTTTCTCTAGAGACTTAGCAAAAACTAGTCCAAATATTGGATCAAAAGTTCTTTTAGTAGATGATCTAACTGATTCAGGAATTACATTAAAAAAAAGTATTGATTGGATGCAGCATTTCTATGGCTTTTATTTAGATGAACCGATTAGAACTGCAGTGTTATTTCATAAAGCTGTTTCTTCTTTTAAACCAGATTACTGTATAGATTATCTTGAAGATTCCCCTTGGATACACATGCCTTTTGAAAAATACGAAGATATGAGTATTGAAGATTTAAAAAAATAATCAAAATATAGTAGCTATTTCTTCAAAACTTTTTTTTTGTTTTGCAAACTTTGGAACTTTGCAATTTTTTCCAGGGAATCCAACAACCAACAAAACGAATGGTTTTTCATTATTAGGGCGATTTAATATTTTATTTAAAAAATTCATAGGGCTTGGCGTATGTGTTAACATGCATAGTCCTGAAATATGCAAGCATGAAATCAAAATACCAGTAGCAATACCAACAGATTCTTTAACATAGTAGTTTTTAATTTTATTACCTTTTTTTATCTCATATTTTTTTTCAAAGACAGCAATTAAAATAGGAGCTTCTTCTAAAAATTTTTTATTTGAATCTGTCCCCAGAGGTTCTAGGGCCTTGAGCCAATCTACAGGTGCTTTGTACTTGTAAAATTCTCCTTCTTCTTTTTCCGCAGCCAATCTAATTTTGCGTTTAATTATTTTATCTTTGATAATAGAAAAATGCCATGGCTGAAGATTCGCTCCATTAGGAGCGGAGCCTGCGGCAAGTATTGCATTTTTTATTATTGTAAAATCGATTTTTTTTTTATTAAAAGAACGAACACTTCTTCTACTTTTAATAGATTTAAAAAAAATTTTTGAATTTAAAACAATTTTTTCTATTGGTAATTGTTTAAAATTTAGTTTTTCTGTTTCAAATTTCATATATTTATCTAAATAATATAAACGCATTATGTATTATTGGTTAACATTTGTCCTAGGAATTGTTATTTTAACTTTGAGTATAAGTAATCCTTTTTACAATTTGACGATAAAAAAATACCTTAAATTAGCATTTATCTTTCATGTAATTTTTCGTGTTTTTTTACTTATTATAGGAATTTTAATGGTTTTTTTAGGCTTGTATTTTGAAAGTATGGTTAATAACGTCTAATAGATCTGTCTATAAGAGCTGCCCAAGCATCAATACCCCCAAGAACATTGACACTATGATGATATCCTTGAGATTTTAACCATTTAACGACAGTATGACTCCTTGTCCCTGTATGGCACATTACAAAAATATTTCGATTTTTGTCAAGTTCTGTCAGACGTCGAGTAATTTCATTTAATTTGATATGAATACTTTTTTTGATATGGGCATGATCCCTTTCTGTATCTTCTCTTACATCTAAAATTTGGATTTTTTTATCTTCTTCACGAAGTTCATTCAATTGATGGACAGTAATTTCACTATTTTGATAAATTTGCATACGTTCTATTTTATATATTTAAAACAAAAATTCTACATTTACTTACTTAATAAAATAACATTTCGTTTGTTTTAAATTAATAAATAAGTATAAGGATCTTAAAAACAAGGATTACTATGCCTAAAAAAATAACTTTTTCTGCTTTTGGAAGAGACTCTTATTACCACAGAGATTGGTTTAAAAAAAATGGCTTTAAATTTGATAGAAGTGCACGAAGATGGACAGTCAATGAATTACCAATAGAAAATGCTGAAGAATTTGCGAGTTATTGTCGTAAATACGGATTAACTTTTGAGCGATCAGACAGAATTATATCAGAGTTTGATTATGCGGATTACTTATGGGATGGAAAAAGAGATGAATTTATGCAACCTTATAAGACTGT
>PTLB01000069.1 GCA_002938255.1 Alphaproteobacteria bacterium MarineAlpha5_Bin3
GTGTTTGAACGTAATTAGTTAATCCATAAGAAGTATTGTTGGTAATAGCTATGGCCTCTTCTTCAGTCTCAAAAGGCAATATTGATAATACAGGGCCAAAAATCTCTTCTTGGGCAATTTTCATGTTATTATTTACATCTGCAAAAACTGTGGGACGAACAAAATATCCCTTTTCTAAACCTTCTGGGCGATTGAGTCCGCCTGCAACTAAAGTCGCTCCTTCATCAATACCGCTTTGAATTAATTTTTGAATTTTATCATATTGAATTTTTGATACTACGGGGCCAATATGGTCCCCTTTTTGTGATGAAATGTTAACTTTTGTGCTTTTGGCTTCTTCTGCAGCTTCTTTAACAGCCCTTTCATAAATAGGTTTTTCAACAAGCATGCGTGTTGGATGGTTACACGATTGACCCGAATTACCAAATACATGTTTTACACCCCTTTTAACTGCATCTGAGTCTGAATCAGCAAACACTATATTTCCTCCTTTACCTCCCAATTCTAAACAAACTCTTTTTATCGTATCCGCTGAATTTTTGGTAATGAGCCTTCCTGCCCTGGTTGAACCTGTAAATGAAATCATATCAATATCTTTGTGTGAAGATAATTGTGTACCCACGCCTACGCCGTCACCATTAACTAAGTTAAAAACACCTGGAGGAAATCCTGCCTCATGTATCATTTCTGCAAATACCATACCCGAGATGGGTGCAATCTCAGAAGGTTTTAAAATCATTGTGCAGCCAGCTGAAAGAGCTGGGATAACTTTTAAAGTTATTTGATTGATTGGCCAATTCCATGGTGTAATTAAAGCACATATCCCGATTGGTTCATAGGTAATGTGGTTATCAGAATCTTCGCTAAAAGATTTTTCAAATTCAAAATTTTTTAATGTTTGTATAAAAGATTTAATGTGATCTGCACCGGAAGAACTTTGTTCTTCTGTTGCCCAATCAATTGGAGCACCCATTTCTAAGGAAATAGCTTCTGACATTTCATTCCATCTAGATTTGTAAACTTCATATAAATTCTCAAGAAGAGTGATTTTTTTTTCTTTTGGGGTTTTTGACCACGAAACAAAAGATTTTTTAGCAGCTTCCACTGCCGCATTTGTGTCAGTTATATCTCCAAGTGAAATAATTGCAAAAACTTCTTCGTTGGATGGGTTGATGACATCAAAATCCTTAGAAGCCAGTGGATTTTCCCATTTGCCATTAATATAAAATTTTCTTTTATCTAACATATATATTTTTAAAATTAATTATTAGTAATTTTATCTGCATACAAAGTTGCAAGCAATATAATAATTAATAAAGGTAAGCATAAAATATTGATAAATTGCCAATTTGTCAGATACAATAAATAACCGGCAGCTAAAGCCCCAACGGCTTGAGTCGAAAATACCAAGAAATCGTTTAATCCTTGGGCTTTAAATTTTTCTTCAGGTTTATAAGAAATAATTAATAAACTAGTTCCAGAAATAAAAAGAAAATTCCAACCAATGCCTAGTAAAATTAGTCCAGCAAGATAATTGTAAAAATGTTGATGTGAAAAATTAATGATAACACAAATGATTAAAATCAAAATCCCTACATACATAATTTTACTATGTCCAAATTTTTTAATCAAAATTCCTGTAAATAATGAGGGTAAAAACATGCCAAAAATATGCATTTGAATTACAAAGCCTGTCTTGTTCAAACTCATTTGTTGAATGACATGCATTTCTATTGGAGTAGCAGTCATTAAGAAAGACATTATCACATAACCAATTGCTGCTGAAACAACAGCTTGGAAAAAACGAGGTTGGGATAATAATGTTAAATAGCTACGTCCTTGAATAACTTTTTTTTCTAAATCATTTTTTTCATTGTTAAAAAAAATAAATAAACAAAAAGGTATAAAGGTTATTAAAGACAAGAATAAATATGAACCTGCGTATAAATGGTCTGTTATTATGTTTTTGCTTATAGTCGCTATATTAGGCCCAATAACAGCTGAAACTAAGCCTGATAATAATATAATGGAGATAGTTGTCGGTATGTGTTGTTTCGAAACGCTTTCTGCTGCTGCAAAACGATATTGTGCCGTAAATGCAAGACCTAATCCAAGGATTAAATTTGCCAAACAATAAATTATAAAATAATCATTAAATACTGCGAATGAAGCTAATAAAGCGGCAAATGAACTCATTAAGGAAGAAAAAATAAATCCGAATTTTCGACCTTTAATACTCATTAAATAAGAGGCGAAAACACTTCCTATCGCTGTACCAACAACGGTTAAAGCTGTTGGCAATGTCGCAATATATTTAATATCAATCATTCCAGATGCGATAATTCCACTTAAAAGCACGGTCACAGGCGCAACTGTAAATGAAAAAATTTGGGAAAATATAAGAATGATTAAATTGCGATTAAGCATAAGAATGATTTGAAAATGTAAAATATAAAACTAGAACGTTTTTAGCGATTAAAGATTATTAATGCCACCTATTAAGTGATAATTATTATTTAAATTATACGCTTGGCAAATTTGAATAGCTAAGGCAGACCTCTCCCCTACCGCACAATAAAAGATTAAAGTTTTGGATTTAAGAAGATCTTTGTTTTCATTCAAATAATTTTGTAATGAAGAGTAAGTTATATTAATTGAATTATCCAATGATGGTTTTTTGTCAATCTCAATATCTTCTCTTAGATCAATTAATATTGATTGATCATTTTTTACAAGATTGATCAATTTGTCATAAGAAATTCCGTTCAGCATTTTTTGAGTTTCATTTGTCATTCCCATAGATTGATTTGCGGGCACAGCAACATCCATTAATTTTGGATTATCTAAGTTTAAATTTTCCATAATTTTTACATATTCTTGAACTGAAGTAACTTGAAGGCGAGGATTAAAATTAATTTCCTCTCCAATTGTGCTTACATTCTCGCCTTTATAATCATGCGCAGGGTAAATGAATGTATTATTTGGTAATTTTAATAATCGATCAAATAATGAATGATATTGATCATAGGGATTGCCATTTTGGAAATCTGTTCTTCCCGTACCTTTGATTAAAAGAGTGTCTCCGGTGAAAACTCGATCATTCATTAAAAAACTATATGAATCATCTGTGTGACCAGGAGTGTAGATTGAGGTTAATTGAATATTCTCAATATGAATATTTTCATTATCCTTTACTTTCATTGACACAACATCCGCTGGCGCATGTTCACCCATTAAAGTGATGCATTTTGTCCGATTTCTCAATTCTGCCAAACCTGAAATATGATCCGCATGAATATGCGTATCTATCACTTTCACTAACTTTAATTCAAGTTCATTTAAAAGTTTAATATATTGATCTGTTTTTTCTAAAACAGGATCGATAATCAAGGCCTCTCTACCTTTATCACTTGCTATTAAATATGTGTAAGTGAAAGAATTTTGGTCAAAAAACTGTCTAAAAATCATTATTTATACTTCTTGATATATTATTATAATTTAATTATTAATAAATTATTCATATTAGTATAATGTTATTGTACAATATATAGGAGGTTTTTTTTATGACCCTACGTATCAACGACACAGCACCTGATTTTACGGCAAAGACAACAGTAGGGGACATTTCATTTCATGATTGGATTGGTGATGGTTGGGCGGTGCTATTTTCACATCCACGTTACAAGACTCCAGTATGTTCAACTGAATTGGGAGAAGTAGAAAAACTAAAACCAGAATTTGAAAAACGAAATGTTAAAACTATTGGTTTAAGCGTTGATACTGTTGATGAAACTTCCTCGTGGCTGGATGATATTATGGATATATCAGGAGCGAAGCCAAGCTTTCCAATTATTGCAGATACTGGAATGGAAATATCGAAAATGTACAATATGCTACCTACTTCACAAGAAGGTAACTCTGAAGGTAGAACAGCTGTTGACAATCAAACAGTTCGA
>PTLB01000007.1 GCA_002938255.1 Alphaproteobacteria bacterium MarineAlpha5_Bin3
GTCTTGGGGAATTCCCGCCTGAATTGCTCTCCACGCAACGCGCGGAGACATTCTTTCAGGATCCCTTTCCCTTGAATCCTTATTCCATGTTGTACCGGGATCATCCTCTTCATGGTCCAGGCTTGTGAGTGTCTGCAGCCAAGCAGATTTGGTTTGATGTATCAGTGCCCTTCTTTCTTCACGACCCTCGTCTCCAGCACTCGAAGATAATTGCTCCAAAATCTGTTGCGCTACCAATTTAGAGTCCCCGCAAATACCAACCGTTATTTTTTTGGCGAGACCGATACGGTCCGAATTGATATCCACCTGAATGATACTTGCTTGCTTTGGCCAGTAATCAATTCCATAACCTGGCAACGTTGAAAAAGGATTTAGTCTTGTGCCCAAAGCCAAAACCACATCTGCTTTTGAAATGATTTCCATTGCGGCCTTTGATCCATTGTATCCAAGTGGTCCTATTGCCAAAGGATGGCTTCCAGGAAAACTGTCATTGTGCTGATAGCCACATGCAACAGGGGCATCCAGTTTCTCCGCAAGTGCCTTGCAGTCATCAATGGCGTCAGCAAGAATCACCCCCGCTCCGGATAAAATGACAGGGAACTTTGCACTGGATAAAAGTTCAGCGGCACTTTTTACCGCTTGCGCGCCTCCGGAATTTCTCTCCATTCTAATTATGGTGGGTAGTTCAATGTCAATTACTTGTGTCCAATAATCCCGCGGAACATTAATCTGGGCCGGTGCCGAACCCCTGATTGCTTTCTCAATAACTCTGTTCAATACTTCTGCCATGCGAGAAGGATCTCGCACTTCTTCTTGATAGCAAACCATATCTTTAAATAAGTTCATTTGTTCAACTTCCTGGAATCCGCCCTGGCCAATTGTTTTGTTGGCCGCCTGAGGGGTTACAAGAAGCATGGGTGTATGATTCCAATATGCTGTTTTAATTGGCGTTACAAATCCCGTGACACCGGGTCCGTTTTGAGCAATACACATGGCTATTTTCCCTGTTGAACGTGTATACCCATCAGCTATTAATCCGCCATTTGACTCATGCGCTACATCCCAAAAAGTAATACCAGCTTTAGGAAATAAGTCTGATATAGGCATAAAGGCCGATCCTATGATGCCAAAGGCATGTTTAATGCCATGCATCTGCAAAACTTTTACAAAAGCTTCCTCGGTATTCATTTTTACCATTATCTTATCTCCTGTGATTCATTGGTAATAATTTTATTGAACAATATAGAGTTTAATCTGTTTAAATCCAAATTTGGATTATAATATAATATAATAATTATCCACTGATATTTATGGCCAAAGCAGACAAACATCCCAGCCCTTCTATGCTTAAGGATCCTTCTCCAAGTGAAAATCAAGATGCCAATTTAAAAGGCCAGGAAATCATAAAGTTTATAGCCAAAACACTTCCTCATAAACCCGGGGTGTATCAGATGGAAAATGAACACGGAAAGATTCTTTATATTGGAAAAGCTAAAAATCTTGCAAAACGTGTAATAAACTACACATCCTTAAATAATTTATCACGCCGCTTACAGCGTATGGTGAGCATGACAAAAAAGATGGATTTTTTTGTTACCAATACTGAGATTGAGGCACTGTTGCTAGAGTGCACGTTGATTAAACGGCATAAACCACGTTTTAATATCATTTTGCGTGATGATAAATCTTTCCCCTACATACTGATAAACAAAGAGTATAATTTTCCGCGCATTCAAAAATATCGCGGGGCTAAAAAATTCAAGGGGGATTATTTTGGACCGTTTGTGTCTCCCTCCGTTGCCGATTCCACATTAATATCCTTACAAAAGGCATTCTTGTTACGAAGTTGTTCGGATTCAATTTTTAACAACAGAACCCGACCCTGCTTGTTATACGATATCAAGCGATGTAGCGCTCCTTGTACCCAATACATATCAAGGGACAAATACATTGAAAGCATACAGGATGCGAAAAAATTTTTAGGTGGAAACACCAAGAAAATTGAATCAAAATTAAAAAAATTAATGCTTAAGGCAAGTTCCAGTCAAATGTTTGAAGAAGCGGGACGACTACGTGATCGGATTAAGTCCATTAATCAAATTCAAAAATATCAATCAGTGTATATTAGGGATATGCGCAACATTGATATTTTTGCCATTAAAATCCTAGAGGGGAAAAGTTGCATTCATGGAAAATTTTTTCGTAATGGCAGTAACTATGGCAATAAATCGTTCTTTCCCGTGCATGACATTAATGCTCAAGAAAATGAAATTTTGGAATCTTTTTTATATCAATTTTATGCTGATAAGGATGTGCCGCCAAAAATTCTCATCAATAAAAACCCTAAACTGTTTAAAGATGTTGAAAAATTACTGAATATTAAAAACAAACTAAAAACGAAAATCATACAACCGCAAACAGGGGAAAAGTTCCGTCATATCCAATTAGCGGAAAAAAATGCCAGTGAAAACATTAAACTAAAAAAAGCAAGTTTAGAAAACCATCACGAAGCTCTAAAAAAATTAATAAAATTATTCAATTTGAATGAAGTACCTAACCGCATTGAAGTATACGACAATAGTCACACCTTTGGTAAAGAGTCTGTTGGGGTAATGATTGTGGTAGATAGTGAGGGCTTTAGTCCAAAAAATTATCGTAAATATAATATTCGTTACGATGATAAGGCAACCAATCCCGCAAGTGTTGATGATTATTACATGATGAAAGAAGTTTTAAGTCGACGATTAAAAACAAAAAAAGATAAAGAAGGAGTCATTATGCCTGACATTATCATAGTGGATGGAGGACGAGGTCAGTTCAATGCAGTCGCAAAAGTATTGAATGATAACCAGCGGGATACAATTTCTTTAATGAGTGTTTCCAAGGGAAAAGAACGAAATGCTGGACGCGAAATTATCCACCTTAATAACAGAAGCTTAACATTACAACCAAACGATCCACTTTTATTTTTTATACAGCGGATACGTGATGAAGCGCATCGTTTTGCCATCACAACGCATCGCTCACGACGAGGAAAAATGTCCGTTCAATCCGTTTTTGATGAATTGCCAGGAATTGGACCCAAGCGAAAAAAAATGCTGATACTGCACTTTGGTTCTATACAAAAAATAAAAAATGCCACAAAAACAGACTTGGGATCAGTAAAAGGTATACCTAAGCGAACCATAGATCAAGTTTATGATTTTTTTCATAGTCATTAATTTAAACTTAGTCTAAAAAATCAATTGAATGAAACTAAATCTATCAAACATTCTCACCATATGCCGCATATTGGTAATCCCAATTATCGTTGCGTTGATATATTTAAAGAGCCCATATTATGGTTGGTTGGCTTTTATCTTATTCTGTCTTGCCAGCATAACAGATTACTTTGATGGGTATCTAGCGAGAATACGGAATGAAGTTTCCAATCTTGGAACATTCCTTGATCCCATTGCCGATAAATTATTAGTTGCCTCGGTAATTTTGATTTTAACTTCAAAAGAGGTAATCACTGATTGGGAAACTATTCCCGCACTTATTATTTTATTACGGGAAATCGCCGTTTCAGGCTTAAGAGAATACCTTGCGGGCATTAAAGTAAGCGTGCCTGTATCCAAGATCTCAAAGTTAAAAACATCGCTGCAATTAATTGCCTTAGCAATATTAATTCTCAGTGAAAGTGGGATTTCTTTTATTCCAATTTTGTTTATTGGTAAAATTGCTTTGTGGAGTGCTGCCATATTGACCTTATATACAGGGTATGATTATTTAAGATCAGGATTGAAACATTTTTAATGAAAATTAGATATTTTGCCTGGTTAAAAAATATTACCAATACTGATTCAGAAGAGTTTAATGAACCATCAATCCGTGATGTTGATTCCTTAAAAATATTTCTCTGCAATAAGTATCCCAAACTCGATCCATATATCAATAAGGAAAAAATTGTCCGCATCGCAATTAACTTAGAATATACTACCACGAACGACAAACTTTCATTTAGTGACGAAGTTGCTTTATTTCCACCGGTCAGTGGTGGTTAATGATTAAAATTCAAAAAGAAGATTTTAATTTGGAAAATGAAATTTCTTTTATTAAATCACAGCATAGCAATATTGGGGCTGTATCCACTTTTGTAGGATATGTAAGAAATATTAACGATAAAAAAAATGTTACATCAATTGACTTGGAAGTATATCCAGAAATGGCAGAAAAATCACTCTTGGAAATTTGTGATCAAGCAAAAAAAAATTGGAAACTTATAGATATTTTAGTTATTCATCGGTTTGGGGCACTTAATGTAAATCAAAAAATAGTTTTAGTAGCGACATTTGCCATTCATCGACATGACAGCATGGCTGCCTGTAATTATATCATGGATTATTTAAAACAAGATGCGCCATTTTGGAAAAAAGAATATTATGACAATGATTACAAATGGCTACAAAATACTACAAAGACGATTTAACTAAATTTGTAAAATCATTCATCAGTTTATAAGTAGCGGTATTATTGCCAGTGTTATAGGTTATTGCATCGATAGACTTAATTGGGGTAATTTCCGCTGCGGTACCCGTTAAAAAAGCTTCTTCATATCCATTAATTTCATCAGGAAGAATATGTCGCTCGGTTAAATTCAAACCTTTATCCCTTACCAATTCAATGACAGTTTGACGCGTTATTCCATTTAGAAAACAATCAGGAATTGGGGTGTGAATATTGTTACCTTTAATAAAAAAAATATTTGCACCCGTTCCTTCGGCTACATAACCTCGGTAATCCAACATTAGAGCATCGTGATACCCTTTTTTTTCAGCATACTCCTTGGACATTGTACATATTATATATGGACCAGATGCTTTAGCTTCATAAGGAGCCGTATCTGGGGCTGGGCGTTTCCATGGAGAAGTAATAAGCTTAAGGCCCGATAATTTGTCCTCTAGCTTATAATATGAGGCCCAATCATCCCAAGCAGCAATAGCTACATTGATATCAGCTCTTGAAGTTGAAAGTCCCATTTGCTGACTTCCTCTCCACACAACAGGCCTTACATAACAATCAGCGTAATTCATTTTTGCAACCAAATTATTCTTAGCAGCATTGATCTCCTCCTCACTGTAAGGAATGGTCATGCCAATAATTTTAGCAGATTTAAAAAGACGTTTAGTATGTTCCTCAGATTTAAAAATTTTCCCATTGTAGGCTCTCTCTCCCTCAAAAACCGCGCTCGCATAGTGCAATCCTTGAGTGATAATGTGAGAAGTTGCATTTTGCCAAGGAACAAAAGACCCATTCATCCAGATCCACCCTTCTCTCTTATCAAATGCTTTATCCATTATACATAAATGTTGAATATTTTAATGACAAGTGAGTATCAGTGATGCATAATTAAGTCAATATGACTGACCTAAATAAATTGTTAACTCCGCTGTTTTTAAGTGACAAAGAAATTCGAAAAATTATCGAATTAATTTTTTTTTCTTATCGTGATTTTACTTCTGGTCCTGACGAAATTCTGTACAAAATCAACTTTGGACGCGCTCACCACAGGGTAATATATTTTGTGGGGAAAAGAGAACAAATTACCATCCGTAATTTACTCTCCATACTTCAGATTACCAAACAAAGCTTGTCCCGGGTACTAAATCAATTGGTAAAAGAAAAATATATTATAGTATCCACAGGGAATGATAAACGAACTAAAAACCTTTCTTTAACGAAAAAAGGAATGGAGCTCGAAGAAAAATTAACTACCATACAAACTAAAAGGATCAGGAATGTTATTAAAAATGCAAAGGAGGATGATATTAATGGATTTAAAAAAATATTATACGCAATGATCGATAAAAACAATCAAATACAATTTGATAAACTGAATATGTAGTGTCTCGATGTCAAAAAGCATTTTAATTGTTGACGATGATAAAAGGCTCAGAGAGTTGTTAGAGGATTATCTATCAGAGAAAAAATACAAAATATTTTTATGTGAAGATTTTGCAGATGCAGAAGAAATTTTAGAGTATTTTGTCTTTGATCTTATCATTGTTGATCGAATGATGCCATCGGGTGATGGGATAGACTTAATTAAAACAGTTAAAGATAAAAGTAATACACCTGTTATTTTATTAACTGCTATGGGAGAAACAGAAAGCAGAATTGCAGGACTAAAAATCGGTGCCGATGATTATTTATCTAAACCTTTTGAACCAGAAGAACTATACTTGCGCATTCAAAAACTATTAGCTTTATTCAAAAATGATGCAGTTGATAATAAATCATTTATTTTTGGCGATTTCGTCTTTAATATTACCACTCTTCAATTAAAAAAAAACTCTAAGATTGTTTATTTGACTGAAGGTGAAAATAAACTTTTATTAACATTGATTAATAAAAACAATGCAATTGTTTTAAGGGAAGAGTTGGCAGAAAGTGATTATGACGAAAGTGAACTCAGAAAAGTTGACGTTCAAGTAACAAGGCTACGTCAAAAAATTGAGGAAAATCCAAAACAACCTCGCTTTATCAAAACTATAAGAGGCAAAGGGTATAAATTAATCTGTAACGCAATATGATATATAAAAAAATTATTCCCTCTTCTCTACTTGGTCGTTCTTTAATTATTGTATTTGCACCGATTTTAATTTTAGTTGTTCTAACCACTTTTATTTTTTATCAAACATCGTGGAGTATAATCTCAAAACGCCTAGCTCAATCCGTTGTCGCTGATATTAATGTGATTGTAAAACTCATTGATCAAAATTTAAAAACCGAAGCTATCCAGATAGCTAAGAAAGATTTCAAAATGGACGTCATATACAAAAAAGATACAGACTTAAACCCTTTATCTTTTCGACCTCAAAGGGGCATTTTAACCAGACGACTGCAGCAATCTTTAGAAGAACTGGAACGACCTTTTTTTTATGACTTAAGTAATTTAGAAAAAGGCGCTGCTATAGCTATTCAACTCAATAACGATTTACTAATAATCAGCGTACATAAGGACAGATTATATAATGAATCAGCTTTCGTTTTCTTATTATGGATGTTCTTTGCTTCACTAATACTCTTGTTGCTTTCATATTTATTTATGAAAGCTCAAATACGACCCTTGAAACGATTAGCTATCATTGCAGAAACACTTGGACGAGGACTAGATGCACCCGAATTAAAAGTGTCTGGATCTCTTGAAATTAGACAAACAACAAATGCTTTTAATCAAATGCGCACAAGAATTAAAAGATTCTTAAAACAGCGGACTGACATGTTAGCTGGTGTTAGTCATGATTTACGCACACCTCTTACAAGAATGAAACTGCAATTATCCTTAATGAAAGATGATGATGCAAAAAAAGAATTAGAATATGACATTAAAGAAATGACAGCAATGTTAAATAGCTATGTAAGTTTTGTTAGAGGAGAAACTCCGGAGACAATAGAAAATATCCAATTAAATAATTTAATCAAAAATATTTGCCAAAATCTTGATAGAGAAAAATATGAAATAACAGAAACATATAGCAGAAAAATCGATACATCTGGACGACCTTTGCAAATCAAACGTGCAATACAAAATATTTTGGATAATGCAAGACGTTATGCTTCCAAAATACAAATAGATGTTTCTGCAAACAATGATGAATGTTTTATCTCCATTTCAGATAATGGACCTGGCATACCTGAAAAAAATTATGAAGATGTTTTTAAGCCTTTTTTTACTTTAGATCCTTCACGTAACAAAATGAAAGGAGAAAGCGGATTGGGAATGACTATTTCAAGAGACATAATTCGATCGCATGGTGGAGATATCAAACTTTCTCCATCCTCGATAGGTGGGTTAAAAACTGTAATTAATCTTCCCATATAATTAAAAAAGCTTACCGCCATTTTTTATCTTAAAATCAGGTGTGACTAATATTGGTTCATTGTTTTCATCAGGAAATCCCAATACCAAAACTTCAGACATAAATTTTCCAATTTGCTTAGGCGGAAAATTAATAACAGCTGCAATTTGCTTATTTAATAATTTACTTGAATCATAATTAGCCTGTAATTGTGCTGAACTTTTTTTGATTCCAATTTTTTCACCAAAATCAATAGTTAAGACTATTGAAGGTTTTTTAAGAGTATCATGTTCTGCTGCCTCAATAATAGTTCCTACACAAATCTGAACTTTGGAGAAATCATCATAAGAAATCAAAGACATGGAATCATTGAAAAAATTTAAGAATGCTTCCAGCTTTATTCAAATTGCTATCTAGAGATGTCATAGTTTTTTCTAAGGAAGTGCTGTCATCTTTCATCCAAATTAAAAAAGTTGAGCAATAAATTATTAAGATGCCTTTTAACCGTAATTGCCCCCTTAATCCTCTAACTGAAATATTGGCATAATTTGCTATTAAAATCATACTATCCAATAGATAGGGCAATAAAAAAATCAATTTTTGAGGTTTGCTCTTAAGAGAGTTGAAAATTGACTGTAAGGCCTTTCGATTTTTTTGCAAAATATCGAAACGCATCATTATTATTTCAAAAATCATGTCTTTCCGATTAGATTGTTCAATTCCTCTGACACTCAATGAAAGGTCATGGTCGAAATAAGCATTAATGTTTCTTAATAATACATGTTTATTCTTTATCTCATTATCAAATATTTTGATTTTTGATTTTTGTTTTACTTCGTTGATTGACAATGAATTCCATGATTTTTTTGATAATATTTTTAGTGTTACTTGTGCTATTTTAATTAATTCTTGTCTCATTTAATTTATTTGCTTAGTGCATTAGCACGCAAAAAAGCAGCTTTTACAGCTTTTTTTAATTTGTTATGAAAATCGTTATTTTTTTTTAATATATTTAAAGCCGCCTCTGTTGTTCCTCCTTTAATTGCTATATTGTTCGCCAATTCTTCCGCACTTTTCTTTTCTTGCAATAATAAATTAACTGAACCGGAAACAGTTTGACGAATCAATTTCTTTGTACTCTTCTTTCCCAATCCCAATTGCAGGGCAGCTTTCTCGAATGCATCTATAAATAAAAAAACATATCCTGGACCACTCCCTGAAATAGCGGTCACCTTATTAATTTCTATTTCTTTCTTTAACCACAAAGTCAGTCCAACTTTGGAGAAAAGTAACTCAATTTTATTTTTATTAGTACGAGATACGTAACGATTAGAAACCATACAGGACATACCCTGGTCAATAATTGCGGGCATGTTCGGCATCACACGAATAAATTGGTTCCGTAAAGGTAAAAATTGATTAAAAAAATTAATTTTTTTACCAGCAATAATACTTATAAAAACCGCCGATTTTTTAAATTGAAGTGATACAAATTTTTCTAAAACTCTTTTTGCAATTTGGGGTTTAACAGCAAAAATAATAATATCAAATAATAAGAAACCTCTAACTTGATTCAAAGTCTTAAAAGCATGGATCTTTTTATTGAGCCTTTTATTAATATTTTTATACTGAGCTGGATCTACAACAAAAAAATGATTATTAGTTTTTGATGACCACGCTGTTAATAAAGCTGAACCCATATGTCCACAACCAATTAATAAAATATTATTCATACATAATGAATAAAATATAACTCAAAAATGTAAAGTTATTAGGCGCTACCTATTGTGTCAAATGTGCTGACACTTAAAGCATTACTAGGCAAACTATCATCAAATAAAACAAGTTGAAAAGCAGGATAATATTTTTCACACTCGTAGATGGCAATATCAACCAAATCTTCTAATTGATGTTGAAGCATTTCATTTTCTGGCAAAGATAAGACTGTGTGCCTATATGCCGGAATACCATTTTTTTTAGTTATATCAAAATGACCAATCCATAGTTTTTCATTGATGAGAGCTAGTAATTCATGTGCAGACTCATATTTAGATTGCGGAAATTTGATATCAAAAGTAACTGTAAAACTTATAGCTCTAATCTGCTCAGACCAAGTAAAATAAAGCCGATACTGACACAATTGGGTGGTGATCTCAGCTACCAACTCACAATCATCTGATCTACTAAAACTCCATTTCTTACCATGTATAACATCCTCAACAATATCTATGGGATTTAGTACAAAATTCTCTGGGTCCATACTTTATCTAGTACTATATATATTTTTATATACTAGATTTAGTTGTACAAAATTATTGAGGAGTTTCGCAACAATAATTAAACAATCCAGAGAATATATGTGAATAAATCTTATTTTAGGCCTTTTTTTTCACAACTTTCATTTTTTTCTTTTTAAACTATAGGTTCTTTTTTTGAGGTGATTTCCTCTTTTTCTTTAAATTCTGGTTTTCAATGATGAGTTTTTGAACAAGCTTTTTCAAAACCTCAAATTCATCTCTTCTGACAAGATTCATCTTGTTAATGATTTTATTAACACGGAGACCTACTATTGTTTCGACTTCTTTTTTGACACCAGAAAAAGTGCCCATCGCATCAACTGCAATTTTTGATAAATCTGATAAAATTTTTGATTTATTAACCATCTTATTGATTTTAGTTTAATTAAATATAATGATTTTAATACATCCTTCAATAGATCCTGTCATTTTTTCTTTTAATTTTTTAGAAATTCGGTGGTATGGACTCGCATACGTTGCTGCATTTATCATTGGAGGGTATCTAATTAAATTCTTTAACCAACGATATCCCTCTACCCTAAATCGAAAACTAATTGATGATTTTTTTGTATGGGCCATTATTGGTGTTATTTTTGGCGGTCGTATTGGATATGTATTTTTTTACCAAATAGAAAATTTTATTAAAGATCCAATATATATTTTTTATATTTGGAAAGGGGGTATGTCATTTCATGGTGGCCTAGCAGGAATGACTCTAGGTGTTTATTTATTCTCTAAAAAAAATAATATTAATTTTTTTGAATTATCAGATCTTGTTTCTCTTGTAACTCCTATAGGACTATTTTTTGGACGAATTGCGAATTTTATTAATATTGAACTTTATGGACGTGTAACAAACTTTCCTTTTGCAATGATCTATCCTACTGTTGACAATTTACCGAGACACCCTTCCCAACTGTATGAAGCTTGCTTTGAGGGAATAATATTATTTTTAATTTTATTTATTTTTTTTATACGCAATTATTCAAAGCAACAATTTGGAATGTTATCAGGATTATTTTTATTATTATATGGAGTATTTAGATTTCTAATAGAATTTTTACGAGAACCAGATGAACACTTAGGATTATTTTTAAAGTATTTTTCTATGGGTCAATTACTTTGTATTCCTCTTATTGTTGTTGGAATTTTGATTTATTTAAAAAAATATCAATCCCATGATTAAAGAAAGAATTATTAAGAAAATTCTTGATAATAACCAGTCTATAACAATTGAAAAATATATTGAATTTTGCTTGTATGATAATCATGGGTACTACACAAATAACAATATAGTAGGTAAATCAGGAGACTTTATCACAGCTCCTGAAATATCGCAGTTATTTGGTGAAATAATAGGATTGAGCATCTACTCATTATGGAAAAATATTATTAATCAATCATTCAACCTAATTGAACTTGGTCCAGGAAAAGGAACATTGTTAATAGATATTCTTAATATCACCAAAAAATTTCCAAAATTTCAGAAATCTCTCAATATTAAACTCATTGAAATTAATGATGATTTAATTAAACAACAAAAATATAACTTAAAAACTAATGTATTGCATACTAAGAATATAAAATGGGTAAAGGACATAACTAGTCTCTCACCCAACCCAGCTATAATTTATGCAAATGAATTTCTTGATTGTCTGCCTATAAGACAATTTCATCATAATAATGGTACTTGGGTGGAAAAAATGGTTAACTTTAATAAAGAAGATGAAGCATTTTTTACTGAAAATAAAATAATTCAAGACCCTGCAACATTATCATTTTTAAATAAGCAGGATCATAATAACATTTTAGAAATATCGGAACAAAGGGATAATTATTTTCATCAAATCTGTAAATATTTACGCAAGTTTGGTGGAGTTAGTTTAATTATTGATTATGGATATTATGATAATCCTAATAACTTTACTTTACAATCAATAAGTAATCATCAACGCACAAATATTTTTGACAATCCAGGAACTCAGGATATTACATCGTTGGTAAATTTTAAAAGGCTAATTGAAATTGCAAAGTGGCATAATCTTAATATATATACTTTCTGTTCGCAAAAAGAATTTTTACTGTCTCATGGTATAGAAAAAAGAAAAAATATAATTTTAAAAAAATGTAACAATAAACAAAAAGATATAATTGAAAAAGGCTACGAAAGATTAATTGATGAAAAAAATATGGGCTCACTATTCAAAGTCCTAATTGTTACTAGATAAAATGAAAATCAACTATTACATGCATAAAAAATTAAATATTTCAGATATTGGTTATGGATTTTTTACAAAAAATTGGGGCTTGTCCATTGATAATCATGCATCTCTTAATTGCAGTCACAATACAGACGATGATCAAAATGTCGTAAATAAGAATATTAATATTGCGAAAAAAAAATTGGGTTTGGATAAAAGCAAGTTAAAATTCATTAGCCAAACTCATTCAAATCAAGTTGCTATAATTGATAAGAACAATTTTTCCTCTACAGTGGAGGCTGATGGAAGTATTACTCAAGATAAAGATATTAGTCTTGCAGTTTTAACAGCAGATTGTTGTCCTATTTTTATTTATGATAGTGACATTAATTTTATTTGTTGCCTGCATGCTGGCTGGAAAGGTTGTCTGTTAAATATTGTTGGGTCTGCACTAGAACAAATTCAAACAATACAATCAAATGTTAATAAAATTTTTGCCATTATTGGCCCATGCCTAAATAAAGCAAACTTTGAAGTCAATACTGATTTAAAAGAGCAATTTGTTATAAAAAATTCAAATTATGATAAATTTTTCACTAATATGAAAAAAACTAAGAAAACTCTTTTTGATATGAGAGGATTAATACAATTTCAATTCAATAAAAATTTGGTTAATAATGTTTACCATATCAATTTTGATACTTATGAGAATGAAAATCTATTTTTTAGCCATCGTCGCTCAACCCACGATAAAACCTTACCGACAGGAAGAATGATCAATATTATAGGATTTAAAAACAACATTTAATGTAAAATCTTTAATCTTGATCTATTAAAATTCTGCTATAATGAAAGGATAATTAAAAAGATGAAGATTATTTCCTGCAATAGTAATACGATGCTTGCAGAAGCAATAGCTTCCTACATTGGCGTTAATTTATCAGATGCCACAATAAAAAAATTTGCAGATGGTGAAGTTTTTGTAAAGATTAATGAAAATATTCGAGGAGAAGATCTTTACATAATTCAGTCAACTTCACCCCCTGTAAATGATAATTTAATGGAATTACTAATCGCTATTGATGCTTCAAAACGTGCTTCTGCAAAAAGAATTACCGCCGTAATTCCTTACTTTGGATATGCTCGCCAGGATAGAAAAGATGAAGGCAGAACTTCAATTTCAGCAAAGTTAATTGCAAACTTAATAACTTCTGCAGGTGCTAATAGAGTTGTAACAATTGATTTACATGCTGGTCAAATACAAGGTTTCTTTGATATTCCTCTTGATAATCTATTTTCTGTGAATGCGTTAATTGAAGATATGAAAAAAATAACAGATAAAAGAAGTGAACTAGCTATAGTGTCTCCTGATGTTGGGGGGGTGATAAGGGCTCGTGCGTTTGCAAAAAGAATAAATGCATCATTAGTTATTATTGACAAAAGAAGAGAAAAAGTAGGGGAATCAGAAGTGATGAATATTATTGGCGATGTAAAAGATAAAACATGTGTTATTCTTGATGATATTGCCGATTCAGGTGGCACTCTCTGTAATGCTGCAAAAGCACTGAAAAACAATGGGGCTCAAGAAATATATTCTTACATTGTCCACGGTGTCTTATCTGGGGATGCTTTAGAAAGAATTAAAGGTTCAGATATTAAAGAATTAATATTAACTGACACTATTCAGGCTACAGAGTCAGTAAAAAATATAAAAAATATTAGACATATCAGTATCGCTCCTTTAATGGGTGAGGCGATTAAGCGGATCCACAGTGATTCTTCTGTATCAGCTCTGTTTGATTAACTTTTGAATACTAAAAATATGGAGAACATTAAAGTAATTGCTAGATCAAAGGATAGTGGATCAACTAAGTCACTCTTAAAAAAGGGAATGGTACCGGGCATCATATATGGCAAAAATTCTGAACCTTCGCAAATTGTTTTTGAAGATAAGGCTCTTCAAAAATTAATGCACTCAGGTGTTTTCTATTCTAAAATCATCAATCTTGATGTTGAAGGGAAAAAAGAAAAGGTTTTACCCAAACAATTACAATATCATCCGGTTACAGATAAATTAATTCATTTTGATTTTTTACGTGTACAAGATGATACAAAAGTGACTGTAGAGATCGAAGTAGAATTTCTTAATAGAGATATTTGCCCAGGTTTAAAACAAGGGGGGGTATTAAACTTGGTTCGTCGAGTGGTTGAACTTAGTTGCAATGCCAATAATATACCTGAAAAATTACAATATGATTTAGTTTCAGCAGAAATTGGTGATGCCATTAAAATTAGTAATATTGAATTGCCTGACGGAGTTAAGCCAACTATTACAGATCGTGATTTTGTGGTAGCAACTTTGGTTCCACCAACGATTGAAGTAGAAGAAGAACCTACACCAGAAGAAGAAGTTGAAGGAGAAGCAATTGAGGGCGAAACTAAGGAAGGTACTGATTCTAAAGAAGATCAGGATTCAGGGGATTCTTCCGAAGATAAAAAAGCTGAGCCTGCTGAAGATAAGCTTAAATAAGCAGGCAATTTCAATTTCTACATTTATATAAACATTATGTGGTTAATTTGTGGATTAGGAAATCCCGGAAAAAAATATTTTTTGACCCGTCACAATGTAGGTTTTGATGTAGTTGACTCTCTCATTGATAAAAATAATTGTGAATTAATAAAAAAAGACAGAAAAAAAGAATTATATAAAGGTACTATTGATAATAACGAGTGTTTATTTTGCAAACCTTTGACCTATATGAACATTTCGGGACAACCCATAAGAGAAATAGTAAATTTTTTTAAAATACCCAAGTCTAAAATTATTGTGATTCACGATGATCTAGACTTGGCTGTAGGAAAGATAAAAATAAAAATTGGGGGAGGTAATGGTGGACATAACGGTCTATTAAGCATTGATGAAGCGATTGGCAAAAACTTTAAACGACTAAGAATAGGTATAGGTCATCCTGGTTCAAAAGATTTAGTATCCCCTTATGTTTTAAAAAAATTCTCCAGAAAAGATAGAAAGTTTATTAATAATAAAATTGAATTACTCACTAAATATTTTTCTCTAATTTTTGAAAATAAAAGTTTGTTATTAACTAAGATTTCATTGGAACAAGATAGTGGGATTTAACTGCGGAATTGTTGGACTTCCTAATGTAGGAAAATCAACACTATTCAATGCTTTAACTAAATCAAATAAAGCTAAAGCAGCTAACTATCCTTTTGCAACAATAAAGCCTAATGTAGGACGTGTAGCTGTTCCGGATAAAAGGCTACAACAATTATCAAAAATTGGCAAAAGTGAAAAAACTATTCCTACTTACATTGATTTTATTGATATCGCCGGTCTTGTCAAAGGAGCTTCAACTGGAGGGGGGCTAGGAAATAAGTTTCTGGCACATATTCGGGAAGTTGATGCTATTGCTCACGTTGTTAGATGTTTTGAAGACACAAATATTACTCATGTTTCATCAAAAATTAATCCGATTGATGATATTGATACAATCTCTACTGAATTAAAATTAGCCGATCTTGAAATTCTTCAAAATATACTTGATTCATTAAAGAAAAAATCAAACAACGGTGAAAAAGAAATCAAAACTCAAATTGAGTTAATATCTGATTTGCAAGAGAGATTGAATAAGAATGAAACAATAAAGAATCTTGAATTAAACAAAGAAAGCTCATTCATTTACAAGTCATTAAATCTTATTACAACTAAACCTATGTTGTATATTTGCAATGTTGATAACAAATCTGTTATAAATGGAAATTACTTTTCCAATCAGGTTAAAGAAAAGGCAAAAAAAGAATTAAGTAAAACTGTTATTGTCTCAGCTGCAATAGAGTCACAGATTGCTGAATACAATAATGAAAATGATAAATTAGAATTACTAAAAGATATAGGATTAACAGAAACAACTCTTAATAAAGTTATTAGTGCTGGATATGATATCTTAAATTTAATTACATATTTTACATGTGGACCAAAAGAAACACGAGCATGGACTATCAATGCCAATACAAGAGCGCCAAAAGCTGCAGGAAAAATTCATACAGATTTTGAAAAAGGATTTATTCGAGCAGAAACAATTTCTTACAATGATTTTGAAGATTTGGGTGGTGAAACAGCTTGTCGTGAAGCAGGAAGATTAAGGCAAGAAGGCAAAGAATACATCGTTAAAGATGGTGATGTAATACATTTTCTATTCAATAATTAATGAATCTCTCTCCAAAGCCTTTTTTTCGATATATAAATAAATATTCCAAAAATTATAAAAAATAAAATTACTTTAATCCCTAATTTTTTTCTTACTTCTAACTCCGGCTCAGCTGACCATACAAGGAAAGTTGTAACATCTTCAGATAATTGAGGAAGTGTATTTTCTGTTCCATCATCATAATCAACATAACCTTCATCCAACGGTGGGGCCATTGCAATTTGATGCCCTTCTTTCCATTCATTATAATACATTCCTTCGCCAATTTCATAATCTTCAGGCGGCTCTTTGTATCCAAGTAAAAGATTATAAATATAATCAGCTCCGTGTTTTTTTGCTTTTGTAATAACAGATAGATCTGGAGGATATGAACCATTATTGTTCATTCTTGCTTCCTGCTCATTAGCAAAAGGAGAAACAAAGCGGTCTGATGGCCTTGCTGGACGTTCAAACATTTCTCCTTCATCATTCGGCCCATCTTGGACAGTATATTCAGCAGAAATCGCTTTTACTTCCTCTTCTGAAAAACCAATATCAATTAAATCTCTATAGTAAAGAAGAGACATTGAATGACATCCTGAACATACCTCTCTGTAAACTTTATATCCTCGCTGGATAGATGCTCTGTCAAATGTCCCTGTTATTCCACCAAAGGACCATTCATGTTTAGGCATTTTAGCATCATTACTTGAGGCTAAGATACAAAAACTTGGCATTAAAAAAAGAAAAGTTAATAACAAAACTTTCATATTAATGCATTCCACTTTCATGTTCCGACTTTGATAAATTGTTGTCTTTTAAAATGTCACTAATACTTGCTGGAATTTTCTTAGGTTTCTCAAATTTTCCTATAAAAGGAGTAAGAATTAACAAGAAAACAAAATAATAAACAAGTCCTATTCTTGCAATGAGTAAATAGGTTCCTGCTGCCGGTTTCATTCCGACATAACCAAGAACAAAAAAATTGACAAAGAACAGCATCATGAACCACTTATAAACTGGCCTATAATTACAACTTTTTGTTTTTGACGTATCCAACCAAGGTAAAACAAATAAAATCAGAATAGCTGCAAACATTAAAACAACACCGCCAAGTTTATCTGGAATAGCACGGAGAATGGCATAAAAAGGCGCTAAGTACCAATTGGCGACAATATGAGACGGAGTTACCAATGGATCAGCAGGTATATAATTATCTACTTCCGCCATAAGGTTCGGACCAAAAAAAATTATAACTGATATAGCTACCCCGCATACACAAACTGCAAGGGTATCTTTTACAATCATGTAGGGGAAAAAACTAACAGTATCACCTTTGGATTTTATGTCTATGCCTGCAGGATTGTTGGATCCATGCACATGTACAGCAACGACATGCAAACCAACAACACCAAGAATAACAAAAGGCAATACATAATGTAGGGCAAAAAAACGATTGAGTGTAGCGTTGCCAACTGTATAATCTCCCAATATCCAAGTTTTTAAACCATCCCCAACTAGAGGAATGGCACTAAATAAATTTGTAATTACGGTAGCACCCCAATAAGACATTTGACCCCAAGGAAGAGTATAACCAAGAAAAGATGTGGCCATCATTAAAAGATAAATAAATACCCCTAATATCCAGTTCAATTCTCTTGGGTACTTGTAAGAACCATAATACATGCCTCTTAATATATGAATGTAGACAACAATAAAAAAGAATGCGGATCCATTGGAATGCATATATCGAAGAAGCCAACCATAGCTAACATCACGCATAATACGTTCCACACTATCAAAGGCCATATCAGTATGAGGTGTATAATTCATCGCCAAGAAAATACCGCTAACAATTAAAACAACTAATAGTATTGTCGCTAATGCACCGAAACTCCAAAAATAATTACAATTTTTGGGCATCGGATAATCTTTATATTCTTTTTCAATATACGATACGATAGGAAGGCGAAATTCTATCCAATTAAGAAATGAATTTTTGTATTTATGTTGTTCGGGTGATTTCTCCATATTATTGAAAACCTTATATCTTAAATAGCATAAAAAATATTGATTTTTTATGTGCCCACTTGTCGCTTATTATGTTAATTTTTAATATGCGAATAGCTTTATTTGAACCAGACATTCCCCAAAATACTGGAAACATATTTCGTCTTGGCGCGTGTCTTGGCATACCTATTGATATTATCGAACCAACGGGCTACCTCTTTGATGACAAGCGTTTTAAAAGATCCTCTATGGATTACATCAAGTATACTGAATACAAAAGGCATTTGGACTGGATGTCATTTTATAACTGGTCTAAAGAAAATAATTACCGCTTAATATTGCTAACCACTAAATCTCAAAAAAAATATATTAATTATAAATTTCAATCTAATGATATTCTTTTATTTGGAAGAGAAAGTGCCGGTGTTACCCTATCAGTTCACGAAAGCGTTAATGAGCAACTAACCATTCCAATGGTTGAAGGTTTGCGATCCATAAATGTTAGTAGTGCAGTAGCTTTAGTAGTTGGGGAAGCGTGTCGTCAATTAAATTTACTTTAATTTACATAATTAAAACAAGGCTTCAATTTTATTGAGACATTTAGTGAGTCCAGGTTTATAATTATGTAAAATAAAATTTTCTTTGGTAGCCATAACCCAAAAATTTTTTTCTAATTTGTTATTATTGTTACAAAAAGAATGAATTGGAAATGGATTATCAAACATTTTTAAAATTTCTTTGCGAACTAATTCATTGGATAAATGTTGAAGAGCTCTCTTACAATAATTATGAAGAACTATCTCATCTTCCTTATTGATTTTTGGATTTTTAAAACATCCCAAAAATCTATAATAACGAAAGATACGCAAATAGTCTTCTTGAACTCTTTGCTCAACGTCACCAATAAACTGTAATTTTTGATCGGCTATGTGTTCTTGACCATTATAATAATCATGTAGAGTTCCATCACTTGATAAATATATAGAGTTTATTGTAAAATCTCTTCTTTGTGAATCTATCTTCCAATTTTTTGTATAACGAATATTTGTATGACGTCCCTGTTGATTTATATCTTCTCGCAAAGATGTAATTTCAAATTTTTGTTTATTTAAATGTGCAATCACAGACCCATATTTTTTTGCAAAATCATCATATAGTATTTTATTTTTTTCTAGTGTTGCAATAATTTCATCAGGGTGAGCTTTAATAGCTAGATCTATATCTGTAATCTTTCTTTGCATTAATAAATTGCGTACACATCCCCCAACAAACCTTAATTCTAAAGAAGCTTTTTCAAGAATCGTAATTATTTCTTTAACTTCTTTTCTTTTTAAAAAATGATTGATTAATTGTTGTATCATTTAAGGCATTATTTTTTATTTTTTACTTTATAGTGCAAGGCAAAATTATCAATAACCCGAATATTGCCAATATAAAAAGCAACAAACAATCGGTATTTTTCATACAAGGAAGCAAACGATAATTCTTTTTCATTCCTTACTTCGAGATAATCAATCTTGTTCACACCAACTTCCAGCAAATTTTTTTTTAATTTATCTAAAATTATTGATGTTACATTGTGTTTTAGTTCAATTAAATGTTCATAAATAAATTTAGCGGCATTATCTAATATTTTTTTTTCATGTGTAGAAAAATTCTTAAACCTGGATGAATAACTAATTCCATTTTTTAATCGAATGGATGGGCAAGCGTGTATAACAATAGGTAAAGCATTTTGCTGCACAAGTTTTTCAATTAATTTTAATTGTTGAAAATCTTTTTCACCAAAATACGCATGATCAGGTCGCGTTATATCAAATAAAGCTTTGACAACTGTTGTAACTCCATCAAAATGACCAGGTCGAAACTTGTCACAAAGAATGTCTCTATAATCTAAAATTTCTTTCTGACTTTTTAAGCCATTGGGATACATGTCTTCTTTTGAAGGGAAAAATAATGCATCACACTGTATTTTTTCAAGTTCAAATATATCTTTTTTTTCATCGCAAGGGTAGTTTTCAAAATCACTCTTGTTATCAAATTGTGTTGGATTAATATATATTGTTGCTAAGGAAAAAAAATTTGCTTCAATACATTTTTCTACAAGTGATTTATGCCCCTTATGAATGCTTCCCATAGTTGGAATTAAACCAATTTCTTGATCATTTTTTCGTATTTCGACTAAATGATTATCTAATTCTATCTTATTTCGTAATATTTTCATTTATGTTCCACTAACTAATTGACTTATACATCATCAATTAGTTATAGAGACCATTTTTTAGGTAGAACACATGAAAAGGACATATCAACCAAGCAGAATTGTGCGCAAAAGACGTCATGGCTTTCGTGCACGTATGGCAACAAAAGCTGGGAGGCAAATTATCAATCGTCGACGAGCTAAAGGAAGAGCCCAGCTAAGCACTTAACTGGCCAAATGGCCCTAAAAATTAATACTATCAAAAAACGCTCAACATTTATTTTTGTTAAAGAAAAAGGAAGATTTGTCCGAAGTAATAGCTTTAATGTTCAAATGCTTAAAGATACGACCCTGCAAGATATGATAAAAGTTGGTTATACAGCAACAAAAAGATTGGGAAATGCAGTAAAAAGAAATAAGGCTAAAAGATTAATGAGGGAGCTAACAAGAAAAGTTTTGCCAATATATGGTAAAATAAATTTTTATTATGTGTTAATAGCAAAAATCTCGATATTTGAAACGCCGTTTTTAGAGCTTGAAAAAGAATTAAAAAAAATAATTTCATGATTAAAATATTATTTAAAATTTCCATACTACCCCCCATCATGATTATAAAAACATATCAGTTAATTTTATCTCCCATTTTAAAAACAAACTGTCGTTATTTGCCAACTTGTTCTGAATACTCTCTTGAATCTCTAAAAAAACATGGGTTGATAAGAGGCTGTTATCTATCTTTTAAAAGAATGTTACATTGTCATCCTTTGGGAGGGCATGGTTATGATCCAGTCCCAGAAAAAATAAAAAAGAAAACTTAAATGGGAGAACAAAAAAATTTATTTCTTGCGATAGGATTATCAGTTGCAATCATAGTAGTTTTCCAACTTTTATTTCCTCAACAATCAGTTATGCCTCCCACTTCCACTAATGATATTGAGGAAATTCAACCAGCAACTTCGATTGACGACAATCAAGTGGTTTCAAGAACGATTATTAAGTCAAAAGAAGAAATAATTGTACTTAGTGATAGAGTAAATATCAAAAACTCATCCCTATCAGGTTCAATAAACTTAACTGGCGGCATTATGGATGACCTTGTTCTCTTAAAATACAAAGAAAGTCTCAATGATGATTCCAAAAACATTAATCTATTTTCTCCAGAAGAAACGACTAATCCTTACTACATTGAATTTGGTTGGAAAAAATTATCAAATAATTCTTCAGTGTTTGATTTACCCACGCGAGATACTCAATGGAGTGCAACCGCATCTAACTTAACCCCTAATTCCCCTGTCACTTTGGTTTGGACAAATAAACAAAATGTTACTTTTAAAATTCATTTTGAAATAGATGATAATTATTTATTCAACGTTTCTCAAATAATTGAAAATAACAGTTCTTCAAATATTGAGGTTTTTCCCTACAGATTAATTAAAAGAATTAATTTACCTGATACAATTAATTTTTTCATTCTTCACGAAGGACTAATTAGCCTTCTGAACGATGAATTGTTAGAAAAAGATTATGATGATTTGCAGGACGATTGCTCAACTACAACCAATGAAAAAAAATTATTCTGTGATCAAAAATCAAAGGGCGGTTGGCTAGGATTTACCGATAAGTACTGGATGTCAGCTCTAATTCCAGATCCTGATGAAACAATTAATGCAAATTACCGACATTCAAATAATGGAAAAGATGACTTTCGTGTTGGATACGTTGGAAAGGTTTTTGACATAAAACCTCATTCAACGCTCCTATATATAGGTAAAGTTTTTGCAGGCGCGAAAAGCCTTAAAATTTTAGATAATTATAAAAATAACAATAATATTACTCGTTTTACTGATGCAATTGATTGGGGCTGGTTTAGTTTTTTAACAAAACCAATCTCCTATTCTATCAATTGGTTCTATGGTTATGCCGGCAATTTTGGTTTAGCCATTATCGCCTTTACCATTTTAATGCGCCTAATATTGTTTCCCCTTGCTCACATCTCATTCAAATCAATGGCAAAGATGAAAAAACTTCAGCCAGAAATGCAGCGTCTAAAAGAAACCTATCCAGATGATAGAAAAAAAATGCAACAAGAATTGATGGCTCTTTATAAGCGAGAAGGAGCTAATCCTGTTGCTGGATGCTTACCACTAATTGTGCAAATTCCTATTTTCTTTTCATTATACAAAGTTCTTTTTTGCACGATAGAAATGTACCATGCCCCATTTTATGGGTGGATACATGATTTATCTGCTCCTGATCCATTAGGTGCTCTAACGTTATTTGGAATAATTTCTTGGGATGTTCCGGCATTTTTATCAATTGCTAACATAGGAATACTTCCAATCTTTATGGGCTTTACAATGTGGTTGCAACAGAAACTTAATCCGGCTCCAACGGATCCAACTCAAGCTAAAATTTTTAAGTTTTTGCCATTTGTTTTCACTTTTATCCTTGCAGGATTTGCAGCAGGCCTAGTCTTATACTGGTCGGTAAATAATATACTGTCCATTTCTCAACAATGGATTATTCAACGAAAAATTTTAGCAAAAAATGAATGATGGTAAAAGATCACTAAATTTATTTTTTTCTAAAAATAATTTTATTGGCTCTTTCAATGCCGTTGATCTTATTCCAAACAACAATGTGCCCGAATGTTGTTTTGTTGGAAGATCAAACGTAGGAAAATCAACCATAATAAATGCAATAACAAAGTCTAAAAAATTAGCCAAAACAAGCAAAACACCCGGAAGAACCCAGTCAATAAATTTATTCAAAATTAATGACATAATTAATATCGCTGATATGCCAGGATATGGATATGCAAAAATATCAAAAATAAAGCGAGAAGAATTAAGTAATTTAATTGAAACTTATATTGTTAACAGAAATAATCTTTTGCAAGTTTTTGTTTTAATTGATTGCAAAGTTGGTGTTAAAGATGTTGATATTGATATTTTTGATTCCATAAGCACTGCCGATAAAAAATTTTCGATTATTTTAACAAAATCTGATAAATGCGCTTTAAATTTTATTATCGAACAGCAAAAATCAATTTTTTCACTTATGAGAAATTATAATAAACATTTTATCAAAATTTACTCAACTAGTAGCAAAAAAAATCTAGGGATAATCGATATACAAAAAACCATATTTAATTTATCAACACATCATGAAATTTGATTTTTTATCAGAAAGCGATCAAGCATATTTTATACATAAAGCGTCAACATTAGTTGAGGCTCTTCCTTACATTCGTGAACATTCAGGCAAAAATATTGTAATCAAATATGGAGGGCATGCTATGGATGATGGAAATCTAGCTGAAAACTTTTCTAAAGATATCGGATTATTAAAAGAAGTAGGAATTAATCCAATAGTTGTGCACGGTGGTGGTCCACAAATTGGAAAAATGTTAAAGAAAAAAAAAATTGATAGCAATTTTGTTGAAGGACTTCGTGTCACCGATAAAGAGACGGTCAAGGTTGTCGAGGAAGTGTTGGCCAATGATATCAATAAAAAAATTGTTGAAGATATTAATTCATCTGGAGGCAAAGCCATGGGTTTTGCTGGCAATCAAAATAACTTAATTACAGCTAAAAAATTAGAAATGGCTGTTAAAGATAGTGATTCTAATATTGAAAAAATTCTTGATTTAGGATTTGTTGGCGAACCAATTTCAATTAATTCCTCCTTTATAAATGATCATATTGTTAAGGGAATAATTCCAGTCATTGCACCTTTGGGTATAGATGAAAAAGGTAATACTTATAATATTAACGCCGATACCGCCGCTGGAGCAATTGCTGGCGCCCTAAGGGCTAGTAAACTTCTTCTTTTAACAGATATAGCCGGAATACTAGATGAAAATAAAAAACTTATTTCTTCATTAAGTTATGAAGAAGCAATAAAAATTATTTCAAAAAATTTTATTCGTGGGGGAATGAAACCTAAAATTACTACATGTATCAAAGCAATTAGTCAGGGAGTAAAACAAGCAACGATTTTAGATGGAAGAATTTCTCATGCATTAATTTTAGAATTATTTACTGAGCATGGTATAGGAACGCAGATTTACAGTTAGATATGTCTACCCTAAAAAATAAAATTAGCACATGGATATTTGATTTAGATAATACTTTGTACTCAGCTGATAGTGGAATATTTCAACAAGTACATACTTTAATGAGTAAATTTGTTTCAGCACATTTAAATATTGATATAAAAAAAGCAACAGAACTTCAAAGAAAATACTATAGGCAACATGGTACAACTTTGAGAGGTTTGATGGACAATCACAATGTTGAT
>PTLB01000070.1 GCA_002938255.1 Alphaproteobacteria bacterium MarineAlpha5_Bin3
CCTGATCCACCTTTTTGATTTGCAAAAGTAATAATTTTTCCCATATTAGAAAGTTGTAAAAAATTTGGAAGATAATAACAATTTTATGGTTATATGAAACATATTTTAAAACAAAAAGCATGAAAACAATAATTAATTCGGCAAAAAAAACTTTGGAAAACGGAAATTTAGTCATATTTCCCACAGAAACTGTGTACGGATTAGGGGGGGATGCGACAAATGTTGGGGCAATAAAAAAAATTTATGGTCTTAAAAAAAGACCTTTTTCCAATCCCATAATCTGTCACTTTAAGAATATTGAAGCAATTGAAAAAAATTTTGAAATAAACGCGCAGGAGTATGATGTAGGCAACGCCTTTTGGCCTGGTCCAATGACTATAATTTTAAAGAAAAAAAAAACAAGCTCAATACATCCATTGCTATCAAATAATTTAGAATTGGTTGGATGCCGCATTCCAAAACATCGAATAGCTTTGGAATTGCTTGCTTCTGTGAATTTTCCAATCGCAGCTCCTAGTGCAAATCTTGCAACTAAAATATCATCAACTCAAACTAACCATCTATCTTCTGAGTTAAAAGAAAATGCTTTTCTAATAGACGGAGGTAAAACAACTTTAGGTTTAGAATCAACTGTTGTTAAATTAAATAATAATAAATTAATTATATTGCGATTAGGGAGTATAACTGAAGAGAAAATAAAAGTGAAGTTTCCTGAATTAATAATAGAAAATAATGATTTCAATAGTAATCTTTCTCCAGGAAATCAAAAAAAGCATTATGCTCCCAATCTACCAATTAGAATAAATGTAAATAAAGTTAAAAAAGATGAAGGTCTGCTTAATTTTGGGAAAAACAATTTAAGATCAAACATTTGTGAGTATAATTTGAGTAAAAAAGCTGATTTAAAGGAAGCAAGTAAAAATTTTTTTCATTTTTTACATCTATTGGACAACTCCAATTGCAAAGGGATAGCTGTAGCAAATATTCCTGAGGTTGGCCTTGGCAAAACTATGAATGATCGATTATACAGAGCCTCTTCAAATAATGAATAGGTCATTAATAGTTTCAAAATTAAAAAATTATGTAAAATCTAAAAACCTTATTTCCAATCAAAGAGATCTTGAAAAATACAACAAAGATTGGAGAGGTTTTTATAACTTTAATTCAATATGTGCTATTTTTCCTGAAACTGTAGAGGAAATTCAAAAAATACTAATATTTTGCAATAATAATAATATTAAGATCGTACCTCAAGCCGGAAACACTAGCCTTACAGGCGCTTCTGTTCCATCACAACATGATCATGAAGTAATTCTTAATATTAATAAAATGAATAAGATAATTGAAATTGATAAAAATAATTTATCTGTGACTACTGAAGCTGGAGTATGTTTGGATGATGTAAAAGATTACGCTGATAAAAATAATTTCTATTTTCCTATTAGTCTCTCATCTTCTGGAAGTTGTTTAATAGGAGGAAATATTGCTACAAATGCAGGGGGTATAAATGCTCTAAAATATGGCTCTATGAGAGACAATGTCATTGGAATTGAGGTTGTTCTTGCAGATGGCTCTCTGATAAACTCAATGTCTTCAATGAAAAAGAATAACACTGGGTATGATCTAAAAAATATATTTTGCGGATCTGAAGGAACTTTAGGAATTGTTACAAAGGCAATCTTGAGGGTATACCCAAAACCAACAGATTATTTCCACTGCTTCTTTGCATTTAACTCCATCCAAGAAAACATTAATTTATTTCAAAAAATTAGAGGTGTATTTGGTGATAAATTAGAAAGTGCAGAAATTATCCCTGACATTGCCATTGAATTGTCAATAAAACATGGATTTTTAACACGATCATTTTTTAGTAAAAAATTTTCTAGTTTTTTACTTTGCAAATTCTCTTTATTTGAAAATAAAGAGACGTTTGAAAAATTTTTTTTAGATAAAATTACAAAATTCAATAATAAATTTGAAGATGTAATTTTTCCCCAATCTCTTCAACAAGAAAATAATTTTTGGAAATTTAGGGATGATTTGGTGGAAGCGTATAAACTAGAAGGTAAATATATTACTAATGATATTTCTCTTCCTTTAAATAGTTTATTAAAATTTATTGATGTAGCGACAAAAAAAATTAACAAGGTGGTATATGGAACACAAATATACTCTTTTGGACACTTAGGAGACGGCAATATTCATTTTAATCTGATTGAACCTGTAAATTATGAAGGCAATTTTAATAACGCTCGTTCTGAAATTTATGAAATAGTTAATGATCTTGTTGAAGACTTTGGAGGCAGTTTTAGCGCTGAACACGGTATAGGACTGATTAAGAAAAAAAGCTTACTCAAATATAAAAGTTTCAATGAACTTAATTTAATGAAAAAAATTAAACACGCTCTAGATCCAAATAATATTTTAAATCCCGGAAAAATATTTGACCTAAAATAAAAGATCGCGAAGTTTGTAATAAAAAATAGCTGTCGAATAAATTGGTCTTCGCACTAAGCTTCCACCCGGTATTGATAAATGATTAATTTTGCTGAATAAATCAAATCTTTCATTAAAGCCGTCAATTTTCTCTGCAATTAGTTTCCCGGCAAAAGTACTTAAAGATAACCCATGGCCTGAATAGCCTTGTGCATATAACAACTTGTTGTTCATTAATGTACCAAAATCAGGCAATCTATTTACGGTGACAGCTAATGTTCCACCCCAGGAATATTCAATTTTATAACCTTTCAACATCGGAAAAACTTTGTACATTCTGTTTAAGACAAAATTTTTAGAATTATTAAGAAATTTAGAACTATAGGTTTCACCACCCCCAAAAATCATTCTCCAGTCTTCGGAAAATCGATAGTAATCAATGATAAACCTCGTATCGCAAATAGCGTAATTATTTTTAATTATGTCTCCTGCTGTTTTTTCCCCTAGAGGTTCTGTGGCAATCATATAATTGTTTATTGGCATAAAATTATTATTTATTTTTCCCAAAAGTTTATCTAAATATCCATTGCAGCCAACTACAACTTTATTAGCTTTAATAATTTTTTTATTACTGTAAATTTTTACATTATCACCAGCCTCAACAATATTAGTGACAGGTGTATTTTCGTATACTTTAACTTTATATTTAATGAGTAATCGAGCCAACCCTATCAAAAATTTAAGGGGATTTAAGTGATAACTAAAATTATTCAAAAGCCCTGATGAATATAATTTACAATTAATTTCTTCTTTAATTTGTTTTTGATTAATAAATTCGTAACCTTCAAAATTATAATTTTTCTGCATATGCTCGATTTTAAATAAAAAATCTTCTTTATCTTTTGCAAAATAACCTGCATCCAAAAGACCTTTTTGCAATCCACATGCAATATTATTTTCTTTTATTAAATTAATACATTCAGTGACTGACTCCAGACCTAAGTTCCATAATTCTCTGGCATGATCAAAGCCTAATGTTGTTTCTATTGTGTTTTGATCTTTACGCATACCAATACCCAATTGGCCTCCATTTCTTCCAGAGGCGCCCCAACCTATTTGTCTAGCCTCACATAATGCAACGGAATAGCCTTTTTTTGAAAGGTTTATTGCGCTGGAAACTCCCGTAAAACCTCCCCCGATCACACAAACGTCTACATTGGTATAATCGTCTAATGTTTCATTAGA
>PTLB01000071.1 GCA_002938255.1 Alphaproteobacteria bacterium MarineAlpha5_Bin3
ACCCTACCACCAACTACGAGGAATGTTGAGTTGATAGTTATTTAAATTTATCACAAATCAACATTGTAGCGCCTAAGTCTTTTTTTTAAATATTCTCTATCTATATTACAATCCTTATAACCTTGATTTATTATATCCACATACCATCTTTGAGGGGGTTTAAATGAATATTGTCTTTTGATAATATAGAACATAATCTTCTCATCATTGATTGTAAAAAAATCTTTTGTATATTTAATTGGAAACCCTTCATAGTAATCAAGTCCCTTCTCATCACTTACAGAAATTTTCCAAACTCCGCCCGGAACTGTTGAATCTGGTTTTTTAATAATATTTGCAGTTCCATAATTTCTGTTAATCGCACAAAAAGAAAGTTTATAACCCTCTAGAAAAATGTTTTTTATGTATTTAGGTTTTTTACATCTTTCTTTCATTTGCTCATGATTAAGATTGCTTCCGTAGGCGAAATACAGCATATCAAATTATTCTACTATCAACCACGAGGAATATTAATAGCAAATCTCTTTTTTATTCTACTTTTTCTTTTGATGAATATTCGCTAATCAAACTATCCGAAAGCTGTTTATTTGGCACCGTTTTCATTCGTTCAAATTCATGCTCAAATGACCCCAACCCTTCCGTAAGACCTTTTACTTCAATAATTAAATTAAATATTTCACAACCAGGTATTTCAGCTTCTAAAACCTCAAAACCCGCCCATCCTTCTTTTGGCAGATTGTTCTTAATCATGCCTCTTTTACTCGTAACTAGAGTATAAATATTATTTATATCTTGAGAAGGTATTAGAAATCTCACCTTATGATAAGGCTCAAGCAAAATCGGTTTACAGTTTTTCAATGTTTCTCTTAAGGCTTTGGTACCCGCTATGTGAAATGAGTTTGAATTTGAATCGACATCATGGGTTTTGCCATCTTTTAAAGTAACTTGCACATCCATTACAGGAAAGCCAAGAGGGCCCTTTTGCATACATTCTTTGCATCCTTTTTCTACGGACGGAATATAGGTTTTTGGAATTACACCACCTACAATTTTATTCTCAAATTTAAAATATTCTCCTCTGGGTAATGGCTTTACATCTATAACAATCTTAGCATATTGTCCTGCTCCTCCAGATTGTTTTTTGTGAGTTGTAATATGATCAGAAACGCTACCCTGAATAGTTTCATGAAAAGCAAAGTTTATTTTTTCTTCTTTTGTTTCAATATTATAATTATTTTTTAATTTATTTAATACTACACGCAGATGAATTTCTCCCTGTCCCCATATTAATAATTGTTGAGTAACTGTATTGCGTTCAATGACGTAGGAAGAGTCTGTTTCTAGAATTTCTTTTAATGACTCCGACAATTTCACATCATCTTCTCTTTTTATTGCTCTGATGGCTTTTGGATAAATGGGTTGCGGTGGAATTGGAAGATTATGACCTTTTTTTATTTCTTTTTCTCCATCAGATATTAAGTCCCCTGTATTTATTGCCTCTATACGAGATAAACCTATTATATCGCCTGCTTTAGCTTTAGAAATCTTTACGAATTCTTTTCCTTTTAAGGAAAACAGGTTTTGTAAACGGATACTGTTTTGTAAGGAGCTCCCTTCCTCCAATTCGCCAGACCACACTCGCGCAATGCTTTGTTTTCCACGATGAGGAATAAAATTTGTTTTGAAAACTTGTACGCAAGAAACGTTATTTGTAATTTTAAATCCATTTCTTTTAATCGTTTCTTCATGGGATGGGCAATCATGCCTAATACTTTTCAGCAAACGACGAATTCCCGTTTCATTTTCAGCAGAGCCAGTAAGTACTTCAACAATTTTATTGGCGGCTATGTCTTTTTTTAAATTTTCATAAACTTCTTCAGTTGAAGTTGGAAGGTCTTCTATAATTTTTTCCATTAATGTATCGTCAAAATCAGCTAAAGTTTCAAGTAATTTTTCACGAATTTCAACACGGGTGGATGAAAGCTGTTCTGGTACTTTAACTATTTGTGAAGGCTTGTCCTTTTCATAGACGTAAGCCCTTTCATGAATAACATCAGCAGCACCAATAATTTTATCTCCTTCTCGTATAGGTATTTGCCTTATTACTAATGGGCAAGGGGAGTACTCTTGAACCGCTCCTAATAATTCCTTGATATCAAAATTAAAGTTATCAACTTTGTTAATAAACAAGATATGAGGTATGTTCATTTTGTTTAAATAGTAAAAATAAGGAACAAGAGATAAAATTTTTTCTTTTAAAGGCTCCATAACAATAATGCTTAAATCAGAAATTCTTGCTGCTTGTAAAAATTCGTTAATAAATTCACTAGAGCCGGGACAATCAATAAAAGTATATTCCTCATTCATAAATTGAGCGTTTGAGACGCCCATTGATATGCTCATCCCTAATTCATGTTCTTCGATTAAGTGATCAGACAAAGTGCTATTCGTTTTAACTTGACCTTTGTTATGAATTTGTTTGCAAACATTTAAAATACTTTCCATCAAAGAAGTCTTCCCACTTTGGTTTGGCCCGACAATAGTAATGCATCTTGAAGAATTTATTTGAGTTTTCATCAGTTTATCCTACCACCAACCACTGGGAATGTTGAGGGTAAATTACAGAATGTTGAGGGTAAATCACAATTAAGCCAATCTGTAAAGAACTGGCATAGCGGCCACATTGTTTGCCTCAAAATTGTTTAGGACAAATTTCCTAAAACTTCGCTTAAATATTAAGGAGAAAAATATATCTATCAAGTGATCCCAACGACAATGATTAATGTTGAGGGGTTAATATTTTTTTTTGACAGCTTTGAAATGCCCTGGACGATGTTCTCCAAGTTTAAGGACGCCAATTAATTTTTTCCAAATATCGATGGCTCCAGCTGTTTCTTCTGGACCGATAGCGTCGATGACTTGTTTATTGAGTGGACCTTCAATAGCAGCAAGTTCTTTTTTAGCTTTACCAAGATACCATGCGTTACGGTCTTTAATAGCAATATCAATAAAACCGGCATTCTTTAATGCTTGCTCATAACACTTAAGTGAATACATATACATATCAAGTCCTTCAGCTGCAACATACTCCTGCATTTGTATTGAAGGAGGGTTATTATCTATCCGCATCCAATCACTTACAGCAACCCTACCACCAGGCTTGAGTACTCGATAAATATCTTTTATTAAATCTTCTTTATTTGGAATATGAAGAAATACCTCCTTACTAAACACAAGGTCAATTGATTCATCTAAAATATCAAGGGGTCCAGGTTTAACACAACGAAAATGTGCAAGGCTAGAAAGGTCATACTTTATCGCTAGTTCTTCAGCACGTTTAATAACTAATGATTCAATATCAATTCCCAATACTGATTTTGCACCGTGGCTTTTGATAAGATGTATTGCAGCTCCACCACATCCACAACCGATATCAAGAACAGTTTTTTCTGATGCGTCAATCCCTTTCATTACTTCATCTATTTCATCTGTTCCGCCAGGCGAAAGAAATCCTTCACCCCATACAGTCTTTAATAAATTTAGCTGTTTTG
>PTLB01000072.1 GCA_002938255.1 Alphaproteobacteria bacterium MarineAlpha5_Bin3
CAATGAAGTATGAAAGTAAAATAGATGAAGGTCCTGCAAAAACACCTATCCAAGCAGTAAGGGCCAAACCACCAATTTTTTCTGATACAGGTTTTGCTAAAACCTGGGCAAATGCCCAAAGAAAACCTCCTGATAATAATAAAAAAACACCGAATAATTTATTTTGTAAATCTGGGCTACCTGTTAAAAAAATTATTCCTATAAAGGCGATCAATAAACCTAATAGATTTTTTAAGGAGGGTTTTTCTTTTAAAATCAAAAAGGCTATGAGAATTCCAAATGGAATCTCACATTGTATTAGTAATGTTGCTGAAGTTGCATCAACAATATTTAAGCCTGAAAAAGTTAATGAATATTGAAGAGTAGAACCTAAAAAAGAAATTATTAATAATGATTTAAATAATTTTTTTGGAAATGGAAAAAACCAACACATAATAATCCCGCTTAAAGACCAACGTATTCCGTTAAGTAATATAGGAGGTAATTGATCCATTGCAGGTTTTGCAATGACAAAACCGAACCCAAAAATTATTGGCACAAGTATTGCTAGAAAAATATCTCTAATTGGCATGATATTTAAAATTTATTAAATTTCGCTATGAACTTTATCTACTGATTTTTTTAAACTTGATACAATAATATCTACTTCAGATTTGCTTAAACATAAAGGAGGGGCAAAACCTAATATATCTCCGTGTGGCATTGCTCGTCCGATCACACCTTCTTTAAGTAAATTAGCGGAAACTTTCATTCCAATTTTTTTTGCGGGGTCAAAAAATTTTAAACTTTCCTTATTTTCTAAAAACTCGAGAGACGCCAACATTCCATCGCCCCTAACTTCCCCAACCAGAGGGTGAGGGTCAAATGCGTTTTTTAACTCGTCAAGAAAATATTTGCCTACTTCTTTTGCATTAGAAACCAAATTCATTTTATCTACTAGCTCTAAATTCGCTACTCCTGCGGCAGCTCCAATGGGATGAGCAGAATAAGTCCAGCCATGTCCAATTGGGCCTAATTCATCTGTGCCCTGCTCCAATACTTTCCAAACTTTATTTGAAAAAATAGAGCCTGATAAAGGCGCATAAGCGGAGGTTAATCCCTTTGCTATAGTAATAATGTCAGGACGAAGATTGTAGTACTCAGACCCAAACATAGTTCCCAAACGGCCAAAACCTGTAACAACCTCATCAACTATAAACATAATGTCATTATCTTCCAAAACTTTTTGAACAGCCTCCCAGTATCCCTTTGGTGGCGGTATAATGCCTCCTGTACCAAGAATAGGCTCTCCAATGAAGGCAGCAATGGTTTCTGCCCCTTCATCATCGATCATTTTTTTTAGACTCTCAACACAATATTCTGTAAATTGTTCTTCTTTCATATCTTTATCTGGTCGTCTTAAATAATGAGGGGTCACGGTGTGTAAAATGCGATCCAAGGGTAGATCAAATTTATTATGAAAAGCTGCTAGTCCGGTTAAGGAACCAGAAATCAAACCAGATCCATGATAGCCTCTCCAACGAGATATGATTTTTTTCTTGTTAGGTCGATTCAAAATATTATTGTAGTACCAAACTAATTTTATATTTGTTTCATTAGCGTCAGAGCCGCCCAAACCAAAATAAACTTTAGACATATTGTTTGGAGCCCTATCTATCACCATTTTGGCTAAAGTAATGGAAGCTTCAGTGCCATGAGAAACGTATGAATGATAATAGGATAATTCTTTAGCTTGCTTAGCGATAGCTTCTGAAACTTCGCTTCTTCCATAGCCAACATTGACACAATATAAACCTGCGAAACCGTCTAAAAATTTATTCCCATCCCTATCGAAGATATAGCAACCGTCACCACTTGTTATAATTCTGTTAGGAATTTCTCCTCGAGCATGCTGTGCCAAATGAGTAGAAGGATGAAAGAAATAATTTCTATCCCACTCATCTAGATGATCATTTTTTATCATAATGTATATTTATATTTTCTTTTAAAATTAATTAAACCATTTTTAATGGGAGAGTTGAATTAAAAAGTTCCAAACCATTATTAGTAACAAGATATTGATTTTCTAGTTTTACACCTTGTTTACCACCTACTTCTCCAATGTAGCTTTCAACACAAATCACCATGTTTTCCTCAAATACTCCAGAATAATCTCCGTTACTATAATCTTTATCTGGATAAGGTATAAAAGGCCATTCATCACACATTCCTACACCATGAACTTGACATGGATAGTGATTATCAAAACAATTATCAGGAAGCTTCCATGCTTTTTCAGCAAATTCTCTAAAACTCACACCGGGTTTAATAAGTTCTTCGTTATATTTTATATTTTCATAAGCTAAATCATGAAGTTTTTTTTGTTCTTCATTTAATTTTCCACCTTCAACAAATGTTCTTGAAATATCTGCGCAATATCCATATGGACCAACCATATCTGTGTCAAAAGCAACCAAATCTCCTTTTTGAATAATTCTGTTGTTACATTCTTGAAACCAAGGATTGGTCCTTGGTCCTGAGGTAAGTAGTCTTGTTTCAATCCATTCACCTCCGTTTTCAATATTAGTTTTGTAAAGGTAAGCCCATAACTCCTCTTCAGTCATATTGGCTTGCAGCTTTTCATGCATTAAGGACGCACCCATTTCAGCTGTTTTTACTGATGCCTTCAAGCACACTATTTCATCTTTCGATTTTATTGATCTGGCAATTTCTAAATATTGTTGAGCATTAAACAATTTATATTTATGTCTGTCATTTAGCGCATTGATTCCTACTGGATCACAAACGTCAATGGCGAGATTTTTATTATCAGAACTGTATTTTTTCATTAGTTCATCTACGGTTTTGGCCCACTCTGATGCTTTTTGATAAACATTATTACCTTGTGAAAAAAAATCCCAATTAATTACACTCCTTACTTCATCTATTGTGCAATTATTCTCGTATATATGTTCACATTTTGGATACTCAAACAGTATTACTGGTCCACTTGCAGGAATAAAAACATAACGAGTCATTAAGTGAAAAGAAAACACGGACATATTTCTTGTATCAGTCGCATAACGTATATTTATAGGATCAAATAAAATACAGGCTCCTATATCATTATTTAATAATTGTTCTCTCACTCTATTAAGGCGATACATTCGCATGCGATCAAAATCAATTTGATCCTCATATAATCTTGCTTTGAATTTATTTTGTGAAACTTTATAGCTTTCACCAAATTTAGGCCCTATTTTTCTTTCTATATTTTTCATTCTTAGTAATTTATAATTTTTTCTTATAATTATACAAAATAAAGATAAATTTAATTTATATTAGGACTTAATTCTATATAAACTATTTCATTAGAGGTTCCCAATCTCATACGTGGTCCCCAACAACCGGATCCTGAGGAAACATACAAGTATGAATTTTTATTTCTATATAATCCAAAACTATATTTAAATTTAATTTTGACAAACAAATTAAAAGGGAAAATCTGACCATTATGCGTATGTCCCGCAAGCATGAGATCAGTGTTATCAAAAATTTTGT
>PTLB01000073.1 GCA_002938255.1 Alphaproteobacteria bacterium MarineAlpha5_Bin3
TTAATTTTAAAACTGGACCTGTGGTAACCCTTTATGAATTTTTGCCAGCAGCCGGTGTCAAAACAAGTAAAGTGGTTGGGCTATCAGAAGATATTGCAAGAGCTATGTCCTCTTTGTCGGCCAGAATTTCTTCTCAGCCTGGCAAGACAAGTATTGGAATTGAAATTCCTAATCCTAGAAGAGAAAGTGTTTTACTAGGAGACTTGATAAAAGATGAAAATTTTATTTCTAATAATAATGGCCTAACTCTCGCTCTTGGAAAAAACATAGATGGTGAGAAAAAATTTACTGACCTAGAAAAAATGCCGCACTTATTGATAGCGGGAACAACAGGGTCAGGAAAGTCAGTGGGAATAAATTCTATGATAATAAGTTTATTGTATCGTTTCACTCCAAGTGAGTGCAAATTAATATTAATTGATCCAAAAATGCTTGAACTTAGTATCTATGAAAATATACCCCACCTACTAACACCTGTAGTAACCAATCCCCATAAAGCTATTTTTGCTCTTAAGTGGGTGGTAAGGGAAATGGAAAATCGGTATAAATTAATGACTTCGATTAACGTTAAAAATATCCGTTCTTTCAATGCAAAAATACTTAGTACAAAATCTTTAGGAAGAAAGCTTTTCAGAGAAGTTCAGACTGGTGTAGATCCCGATACTAGGCTGCCCATAATTGAAAAAAAAGAATTGCCACTTGAAAAAATGCCGTTAATTGTGGTGGTCATCGATGAAATGGCAGATTTAATGATGATAGCCGGTAAAGAAGTAGAAAATTTGGTTCAACGACTTGCACAGATGGCAAGAGCCTCGGGCATACATCTCATTGCTGCCACACAACGCCCAAGCGTTGATGTAATTACAGGCACTATTAAAGCCAACTTTCCTAGCAGAATAAGTTTTAGGGTAGCAAGTAGATTTGACAGCAGAACAATATTAAATGAAATGGGCGCAGAGCAATTATTAGGAAGTGGGGATATGTTATTTTTAGAAAATGGAGTCTATGTTACAAGATTGCATGGTGGTTTTGTTTCAGAAAGTGAAATCGAGGCAGTTGTCAACTTTATTAAATCACAAAAAACAAATGAAATACAACATGACATCACTGTTGAAAAAACAAATATTGAAAAATCATCTTATGATTTAGGTTTTAGTAGTAATAATGTTGATACTTTATATGACAAAGCCTTAACACTAGTGCTTGAACAACAAAAGGTCTCAACAAGTTTTATTCAACGCTATTTACAAATTGGTTATAACCGTGCTGCTAGGATAGTAGAAAAAATGGAAGAAAATGGTTTCATTTCGGAGCCAAGCCACGCAGGAAAAAGAAGTGTCCTTAAAAAAAATAAATAATTTTTTTATCAGTTATATTTTTATAATTTTTATTGTTTTTTCATTCTCAGTAAAGACACTTGGAAATGAAAATATTAATAAAAAAATAACAAATTATTTTCACAGCATTAAAGAATTCTCTTCGGGTTTTATACAAAGTAATGGAAAGACAATTGAAGAAGGTAAATTATATTTAAAAAATAATAGGCTTAAAATTAATTACATTAGCCCATCCAATATAATTATTATTATTACAGAAAAAAAAGGTATGTATTTTAACCAAGACCTAGAAGAAGTACAATATTTTAACCCTCGCAATTCAATTGCAAAGATTTTTTTCCAGATATTTTTTGATAAATATTTTTTTAATGATGCCAACTTCCATGAAAAAGAAAAATCATTGTTCATTAGCAAGACAATCATTTTTGAAAGCCAGGAATACAATGTGACTATTATTTTTGAAAAATCACCACTAATTATAAGAAAAATACAGATAGAGAATGCCGGTAACATTACCACATATAGTATCCTCGATCCTAACTTTAATCCTATACTAGATGATGGTTTTTTTAGCTTAGTTAATCCTTTAATTGGTTAATCTATTGTATTGCAATAAAGATAGAATTTTTTGAGGCTATATCAATCGCTCCATCTATTTCGTATATTTTTTTGCGTATTCGAGAAAAGTGGCTTTCCAATGACTTGGTTTCGACACCTGGTTGAAAATTTAAAATTGACTGCCTTAACAAATCTTTTTTCACAATTCTTTTATCAAACAATATGGTTAATATTTTCATTTCAGTTTCTGTCATAAAAATTTTTTTATTATTGGCTTTATTAACTAAAATACTGCCTGAAATTAAATGTAAGTTTTTATATGATTTGGAAGTCTGGCGGTAAACAGATTTGATAATTTTGTTAAAATCCGAATATTTTATCGGATAAAAAACCAATCTATGTTGGGGTGGTAAGCTTAATATTTCAATTTTTTTGGGGACAAGAAATATGTTGGTGTAGTATTCGGAAAAATCAGTTGCGCTAATTGCATTTAAACAATCCGTTTTACTGGCGTTATGCTGGATACAAATAATTTTATTGCTCGGTAAATTTTTTATTTTATCCATTTTATAAAATACACACTGTTGATAGTTTTGTAAAAAATAAACGATTGGACTTTCTTGGACATCATCAGTAATGGCAAAAGGAAGGGTCATTGGTTTCTTTTTCCAAATAAATACGTGCCTACACGAATGTGTGTCGCTCCGCCCATTATACCAATTTTATAATCTTCGCTCATTCCCATACTGAGATTATCAATACCAGCTTGTTGTGCAATTTTCTTCAGTAAAGAAAAAAAGGGCTCGGGGTTTTCATGTTGAGGGGGGATGCACATAAGCCCTATAACGGGCATGCCGCAATCATTAATGCAATAATTAACAAACTCCAATCCCTCTTCTGGCATAATGCCGCTTTTGTTTTTTTCTTTTCCAATATTGATTTGAACAAAAAATTTTTTTCTTTTAGTAATATTTTGGTATTTGAGAAATTCTCTAACGAGTTTCTCCCTATCAAGGGTTTGAAATACATCAAAAATATCTAGGGATGCCTTGACCTTATTGGTTTGAAGGAGGCCAGTTAAGTGGAGCTCGGTGTCGGGATGGCTGTTTTTTAAGCCCTGAAACTTTCCTCTTGCCTCTTGCACTCTATTCTCCCCAAATACTCTTATTCCACAATTCAGGGCATCCATTATGGAAGAAAGAGGGTGGTTTTTTGATACAGCAACTATTTTTACTGGTTTTTGGGCATTTTTTTTAATAAATGAAGATATTTCTTCGTAATTTTTTTTATTAAAAGACATAAGCACTAATTCTTGTTGTAATTTTACAACAGGATTGAAAATAATCTATAAAAAAATCAAATATGTTCGAAAAAACAGCCATTTGTAGATAATACAGCATCAGTGTAAAAATTTCTTTTACACTATTAATGAATATTCATTAACTCAAAAGGAGTAATTATGAAGAAAGAACTATTAATCGCGTCTGCGTTAGTTGGATCTGTTGGTTTAGCTGGT
>PTLB01000074.1 GCA_002938255.1 Alphaproteobacteria bacterium MarineAlpha5_Bin3
TGATGATCTTAGTCGGCGTTATCTTGGCTTTGGTCGTTTTGCTGGTATTGTTGGATGTTACAATTCACTCAATTTATATTTAGAAACTTTGGGTCAAAAACCAATGCCCCGTGCCCATGAATTAAATTCTTATGAAAAATTAAAAGATAATATTGGTAAAAGAGATTTTGGCAATGCTAGAATTATTATTACAGGCGATGGACGAGTTGCGAGAGGATCATTGGAATTTTTGAAATTTGCAAATATTCAAAAAGTTTTACCAGATGAATATTTACAATATAATAATTCATTAGCTATCTTTTGTAACCTGCCCACTTCTGCCTATGTTTCCAATAAAGATGGGAATGTTTTTGATTTGCAACATTTCATCAATTCTCCTGAGATGTATATCTCTGTACTTGATAAATATATGCCTAGCACAAGTATGCTTATTAGTTCCCATTATTGGGATCCTAAATCACCACGATTATTTGAAAAAAAAGATATTGAAAAATATAACAATCTAAAGGTCATAGGAGATATTACTTGTGATGTGAATGGCTCTATTCCTACTACTTCAAGACCCTCTACAATTATAGATCCTTACTATTATATAGACCGAACAACACTGCAAGAAATTAACCAACACAATCAAGCTCTTGCTATCATGGCTGTTGATAATTTACCCTCTGAACTTCCAAAAGATTCCAGTAAAGAATTTGGAGATGGCATTGTAAAAGAAGTACTCCCTTATATTTTGGAAAAAGATGATGGAAGAATCAAAAGAGCCACAATTACAAAAAATGGTTATTTTTTACCCTCCTACAAATATTTAACAAATTATATAAATACCAAATGAATGTAGTTGAACAAACTTCAATGGGAGTTTTGGTTCCATCTGCAAGCCAGCCTTTTAAGATTATTAGTGATTTTAAAGAAAGTGGTGATCAACCTTCTGCAATTCAAAATCTTGTAAAAAATATTCAAGAAGGAGATAATGAACAAGTTCTCTTAGGTGTCACTGGTTCAGGAAAAACCTTTACAATGGCAAAAGTAATTGAATCATTGCAACGCCCTACTCTAATTATGGCCCCTAATAAAACTTTAGCGGCACAACTCTATGGAGAAATGAAAAGTTTGTTTCCACATAACAAAGTAGAATATTTTGTTAGCTATTATGATTATTATACACCTGAAGCATATGTACCTCGTTCCGATACCTATATTGAAAAAGAATCCTCCATTAATGAACAAATTGATCGTCTTCGACATTCTGCAACAAGATCATTGGTAGAGCGAAGGGATACAATTATTGTTGCCTCTGTCTCATGCATTTATGGAATTGGTTCAGTAGATGCTTATTCTTCCATGTCTTTTACTTTAGAGAAAAATCAAAACATTAATCGTGATATCATCATAAGAAAATTGGTAGAACTATTATACAAAAGGCGTGATATGGATTTTAAGCGCGGAAGTTTTCGCGCTAAGGGAGATATATTAGAAATTTTTCCATCACACTATGAAGATCGTTCCTGGAAAATTTCTATGTTTGGTGATGAGATTGAATCTATTGTTGAGGCTGATCCACTAACAGGAGAAAAAATTTCAAAACTGGATCATGTACGCATATTTGCAAATTCTCATTACGTCACCCCAAAACCAACAATAAAAAAAGCTCTTGGCCAAATAAAAGAAGATTTGCGAAAACAATTAATAGTATTTGAATCAGAGAAAAAATTACTTGAGAGACAACGCCTAGATGAACGAACAACGTTTGATCTGGAAATGATTGAAACAACTGGTAGTTGTAGCGGTATTGAAAATTATTCCCGTTACCTGTCAGGTAGGAAACCTGGGGAGCCTCCTCCTACGTTATATGAATACATTCCCGAGGACGCGCTATTGTTTATAGATGAAAGTCATATTACCTGTAGCCAGATAGCTGGGATGTATAAAGGTGATTATTCAAGAAAGTCAACCTTGTCTCAATATGGTTTTAGATTGCCAAGCTGCCTTGATAATCGTCCCCTTAAAAGAGAGGAATGGGATGCAATGCGACCTCAAACAATATTTGTAAGCGCAACTCCCGGTGATTATGAATTAAATAAAACAGGGGGTATTTTTATTGAACAAGTAATTCGTCCAACCGGACTTGTAGATCCCCCTATTGAAATACGTCCCACAAAACATCAAATTGATAATCTTATTGATGAATGCCGTAATACTATAAACAATGGCTATAGAGTAATGATTACTACATTAACAAAAAAAATGGCGGAAGACTTAAGCGAATACATGCACGAGGAGGGATTAAAGGTTCGATATTTACACTCTGATATTGAGACGCTTGAGAGAATTTCAATAATACGTGATTTGCGATTGGGTATTTTTAATATTCTTATTGGAATAAACTTGTTGAGAGAGGGATTAGACATACCAGAATGTGCCCTCGTAGCCATTCTCGATGCTGACAAAGAGGGGTATTTGCGATCAAAAACCAGTTTAATTCAAACGATAGGACGTGCAGCGAGAAATGTAGACAGTAAAGTTCTCATGTATGCTGACAAAGAAACAAAAAGCATGCTATCCGCTATAGAAGAAACGAGTAGACGACGCAAAAAACAACTGCAATACAATAAACAGCACAATATCACCCCCTTAAGTATAAAAAAGAATATTGATGAAATTATAAAAAGTACAGCAGAACAAGATCACGTGACTGTTGATATTGCAAACACTAAGCAACTTATTGGCAAGGATCTTGATGTCCATATTAAAAACTTAGAAACTCAAATGAATGAATTTGCTTCGAAACTGGAATTTGAAGATGCTGCTCAGCTACGTGATGAGATAAATCGATTAAAAGCAAAACAAATGGGATTAACAAAAAAAGCGCTCGAATACAAAAAATGACTTCTAACTTCACAAAATTTTCAATAAACATAGTTCTTTGATTATGAGTAATTCTTTTCCAAGTGCCACAAAGGTCGTCGTGATAGGTGGAGGTGTTGCCGGTTGTTCTGTTGCGTATCATTTAGCCAAATTTGGTTGGAAAGATACCATTCTTTTAGAACGTGACCAGCTCACATCGGGAACAACATGGCATGCAGCTGGACTGATAGGTCAATTAGGTTCCTCAGCAACGATTACAAAATTTAGAAAATATTCTTTAGATTTGTATAAAAAACTGGAAAAGGAAACGGAACTTTCAACAGGTTTGAAACAAAATGGCGCTATCACAGTCGCCACAACAAGTGACCGATTAGAAGAATTAAAACGACAGGCAACAACTGCGCAACTTTTTGACGTTGAAGCAAATATGTTAAATCCATCTGAAATTAAAAAATTGTATCCTATTATAAATACAAATGACATTATTGGTGGAGTGCACATGCCTTTGGATGGACAGGCTGATCCCGTAGGAGTAAC
>PTLB01000075.1 GCA_002938255.1 Alphaproteobacteria bacterium MarineAlpha5_Bin3
CAGATCATGTTACCCTCTTTCCTTAAGTTTAATTGCAACTTTTTCGGGACTTAACTTCGTATAAGTATTCAGCAATATTCTTGGGTCCTTGTGTCCTGAAAAAAGTTGAACCTCTGGGACGCTTAAGCCTTTTTCAAACAACATTGAACAAGCGTGTCTTCTCAAGTCATGCCAAACAAAATTATTAATCTTTGCTTTCTTTAACGCTCGATACCATGGAACCTTTAAGCTATCTCTAGTCATAGGAAATAACTTCCCGTCAAGTTGTCTTGGTATTAACGCTAAGATAGACAATGCCTTCTCACTTAATGGAATTGCCCTCGCCTCCCCGTTCTTTGTTTCAGGAATAAACAACGTCCTTTTATCAAAATTAATAAGCTCATATCGTATCTTTAAGAGCTCGCCTTGTCTTAAGGCTGTTTCGATAGAGAATTGAACCATAGATTTAAGATATTTATTTTTTGATAACGAACATGCCTCAATCAATCGTTCGTATTCACCATTCACTAAAATCCTATTTCTTGGTTTGGGTTCTTTTTCTCTTTTAATAAGTTTACAAGGATTATGGGGAAGATAAATTCCCCAATCATTTATAGCGACATCAATAATAATACTTATTAACGATTTATGTTTGTTAAAAGTAGTTGGCGACCAATGTCTTAAACTTCTATCTCTAAATTCAGCAATATGCTTAGTAGATAAACGCAATAAGTTCGTATCAGCAATTATATCCTTACGAAGATTGCCGACCCGGTATGCAATATTCTTTTTATCTTTTTTTGTAGAGTGTTTGCCCTCCTCTATGTATCTTTCCAATAAATCACCTAGAGTTAGCTTGGACGCCTCACTATAATCTGAAAAATCTCCCGTATCAAGTTTGCGTTCCATAGCACGAGCCCATTTCTTTGCGTCCGTTTTGTTATAAAAAGATTTAACAATCGCTTTGACACCCTTGCGTCTAACGAACGCTAAATAAGTAGTTCTATTATTTCGTTTTCGTTTAATAATTGAAGCCATAATCACTCACTTTCTGAGAGTGAATTGCAACCTATGTGCAACCAAACTAACTTCTTATATATTTATGGATTAGTTTTTTGACGGACTACTTGGCTTTAACCATTGGACACCAACCTATGACATCGGGCACCACAAGCCCGCGATCTAACCAACTGAGCTACGTTCGCCATTTTGCATAATAATATATTTATTTTATGCTGAATTTCGATATACCAAAATAATGCAAGTTTCCAAAAGGTTATTTAGTTTAGAAACAGAGTCCGCATTTGCCATATTGGAAAAAGTAAAAAAACTAGAATTAGAAGGTAAAGATATAATAAATCTTGGAATAGGGCAGCCTGATTTTCCAACACCTCAAAATATACTAGAGGCAGCAAAAAAAGCGATTACTGATGGTCATCATGGGTATACTCCCTCCAATGGAATTTTGCCTTTAAGAGAAGCTGTTTCCAAAAAAATATATGAAGATTATAATACTTCAGTTAGTCCTGATAATATTCTTATTACCCCGGGTGGAAAACCAGTAATTTTTTTTGCTGCATTAATTTTTGGTGAACCTGGAGTTGAAATAATTTATCCTGATCCTGGGTTTCCTATCTATCGCTCCATGATCAAGTATACTGGAGCAAAGCCTGTTCCTTTAGAACTAAAAGAAAAAGATAATTTTGAAGTAAATATAGAACTACTTGAAAAATTAATTACAAATAAAACACGATTAATTATTTTAAATAATCCAAATAATCCAACTGGCTCTTTCATGAATGAAACAAAAATTTCACAGCTCGTGAATATTTTAGAAAAATATCCTGAAACAGTGATTTTAAGTGATGAAATTTATAGTAAAATAATTTTTGATAATTTCTCTATGCCGTCATTATTAAAATTTGAATCCATTAGGGATCGGCTAATTGTTTTAGAAGGCTGGAGTAAAACTTTTTGTATGACAGGTTGGCGCTTGGGTTGGAGTGTTTGGCCTAATAAAATAATTGATTTTGCGAATAAACTTTGTGTTAATGATCATTCTTGCCCATCATCAATTTCTCAATATGCTGGTTTGGAAGCTTTGATGGGACCTCAGGATGAAGTTGTGAAAATTGTAAAAGAATTTGAAAGAAGAAAATCTTTTGTTCATAATGGGCTAAATAGATTAAAAAAAATTAAATGCTTTAAACCTGGTGGTGCTTTTTATGCATTTCCTAATATTATTGAAACTAACATGTCTGGTAATCAATTTGCGGATATTGCATTAAATGAATTGGGAGTTGCTCTTGTTCCTGGATCAAGTTTTGGGGACAGTGTAGATGAATACGTTAGATTAAGTTATGCTAATTCTATGGAAAATATTGAAAAAGCTATTTATAGGCTTTCTAAAATATGAAAAAAATTGAAGCAATAATAAAACCTTTAAGATTATCTATTGTAAAAGAGGCACTGCATGAAATTGGCTTATCGGGAATGACGGTGTTAGATGTTAAAGGTTTTGGTAGGCAAAGAGGTCAGGACGGATTGGATATCAATCAAGATTATGATGATGAGTTTCATGCTAAAATTAAAATTGAGTTAATTGTTGAAGACACAATGGTTGAACAAGCAATAGAATCAATAACAAATGCTGCTTATTCAGGTAAAATTGGTGATGGTAAAATTTTTATATCAAGTATCGAGCAAGTGATTAGGATTAGGACAGGAGAAAAAGACAGTGATGCTGTCTAATTTTTCTTTACAAAACAATAGAAATAAATAAAAGGACCTTAATCGTTCAACTCATCATAACTGATGGGTCGGAAGTAGACATTAGTCGAAGGAACGCATGCAAAAGTTATAAATCGTTCAACCCAAAAGGGTCGGAAGTAAGCAACAGCTGAAGGAACGCGCATAAA
>PTLB01000076.1 GCA_002938255.1 Alphaproteobacteria bacterium MarineAlpha5_Bin3
GCTTAATAAAACGGAGCTGGAAAACAAAATAAACGACCTGGATATTGCTAACACCGAATTGGCGCTTAATAAAACGGAGCTGGAAAACAAAATAGAAGAACTTAATAATTTAAACAGCAATTTAATGTCAATTAGTGAAAGCTTAGGATTAGGAGACGCTGATTTGGTAGAGCAATTAGCGGCTATTCAGAAAAAAAATGATGAATTAGTCTCATTAAATGCATTACTCCAAGATTCGCAAAAAGAAACCGAGCAAGCATTAAAAATTATTGAGCAGGTAAACGAAGAACTAGTATTAAAAGATGAGGCCTTGCAAGAACAAATTGTGCAGTATCAAGAAATTACGAAAGATTTATTAGCGATAAATGACAGTCTGGGACTTGAAGATGCTTCGTTGATAGAGCAGATGGAGGCTATACGTTCAAAAAATGAAAAATTGGCAGAATTAAATCTAAACTTAGTTGAAAAAGACAATGCTATTTTTAGCTTAAGAGGGAAAATATTAGAATTAAATAATATTTTGTCATTAAGTGAGGAAAAACAATTAACGCAACAGTCACAAATAGCTGAATTGAGTCAGAGCTTGAATTTATTAAAAGAAGAAAAAACAACAACCCAGGAAGAATCAACTGCGTCTATCAAAGAAATGAAAATGAGATCAACTGAAACATTAAAACAAGTAGCTTTTTTAACGGTAGAAATAGGGGCATTAAAAAATGAAATTATATTACTTAATGCGGCACTTGAATATAGTGAACAAACTCTTCTAACAAAGGAGCTAAAAATTGAAGTCTTAGGGGAAAGATTAAACAAAGCCTTAACGTCCAAAGTATTTGAGCTACAAAAATATCGATCAGAGTTCTTTGGAAAATTACAATTAATTTTAGGTGATCGCAAAGATATAAAAATTGTAGGTGATCGTTTTATTTTTGAATCTGAATTGCTGTTTAACTCGGCTTCTGCCGATCTTCAGTCAGCAGGTATGGAAAAATTAAAACAAATTGGCTTGACGTTAATGGATACAACGCAAGATATTCCAGCTGACATTGATTGGATTATTCAAGTTGAAGGCCATACAGATAAAAGATCAATAAAGACGGTTCAATACCCATCAAATTGGGAGTTATCGACAGCAAGAGCTAATTCTGTTTTAAAATTGCTACTTGATTTGGGATTTGCACCCCATAGATTATCTGCCGCGGGTTATGGGGAGTTTTATCCATTATCCGATGGTGATTCCGATGAGGATTTACAACAAAACAGACGAATTGAATTAAAATTGACCTCTCGTTAAAACTGTAATACGTCATAAATAGAACATAAATAGATATTAGTACTTTGCACAACACTTATGAAAACCTTTGTATTTATATTAATCTTTTTTTTTCCCATGAAAATATTTGCTGCATGCAGCGATCAGCCTGCCAATGAGGTGGATTGGACAAACTGTAATTTTGTTGAAAGCTTAGAGTTATCCGGAGTCTCTTTGGCTGGCGCGCAAATGTCAGGTGTGAATTTAGCTTTAGCTAATTTGGAAAAATCCCAAATTAACAATGCCAATATGGCGTACGGTAATTTCATTTTTGCTAACTTTAGTAATTCCAACTTATTTTTATCAAATTTACAGTACGCTAATTGCAATAATTCAAATTTTGATAATTCAAATCTTGCCAAAGTAAATTTTGAGGGTGCAAATCTTTTCTCCTCTTCTTTCAAAGGAGCCAATTTGTTTGAAGTGAATTTGTTAGGGGCAAATATTACGGGCGCTATTTTTGACGAGGCGAATTTGTCTGGAGCTATTTGGGTTGATGGCAAAACCTGCGCGCTGGGCTCTGTGGGAGTTTGTAATTAATTAGCAAAATATTCAATTTTATATTTCTGTAAAATATGTAATGTCGCAGATCAATTTATGAATATTGGTCATCGCTCCCAATTTGGCAGTGCTTATTTTTCTGCGTTTGTTTTAGTTGTTTTCTCCGGTTTGTTATGGAGTTTTGGAGTCGTTACTGTACGTTACATGGTTGATGGTCAAGATTATGTATTTCAGTACTTGTTTTACCGGGGTATTTCAATTGCAGTTATTTTAATTTTTTATCTGTTTATTAGAGAAGGCTTGTCATTTTATGAAAATTTTTTTAAAGTTGGTATTTCTGGATTTTTAGGAGGAATTTTTTTAAGTACCGCTTTTATCGGCTTCATTTTCTCTATTACAATGACAACAGCTGCTGTTACGTTATTTATGTTGGCAGCCACGCCTTTTATAGCGGCTATTGTTGGCTACTTTGTTCTAGGAGAGATACTTCGACCCACAACTCTTGTATCCATGATTATTGCTTTTATTGGTGTATGCATAATGATACTTAGCGACTCCATATTAGGAAGCGCAATTGGCGCCTTGATTGGATTGATATCTGCAACTGGTTTTGCGCTTTACACGGTCACCATTCGCTGGAAGCCCGAAACGCCAAAATTTACAACGGTCGTGTTAGCTGGAATTTTCTGCACTATTTTTTCTTTTTGTATTCTTGGTTTCAGCTTTGAATCTTTTGCGTTAATGCCAACACGTAATTCCTATCTTAGTTTATTACACGGATCCCTTGTTGCCTCAGGATTAATTTTATACAACCTTGGTGCGAAATACCTGCCGTCCGCTGAACTAGCTCTTCTTTCATTGATGGAAGTTGTTGGGGGAGTGCTCTGGGTATGGATGCCTGTATTTGGCATTAACGAGGTACCAAGTGCTACAGTCATTAT
>PTLB01000077.1 GCA_002938255.1 Alphaproteobacteria bacterium MarineAlpha5_Bin3
CAAATTTGCCCCTAAATATATTTGAAGAACGGTACATTGAAATGATAGATTTTGCGCTAGGTAAAAACAAACTATTTGGAATGATACAGACAAAAGATAGTGGGGATCTTTATAGAGTTGGATGTATTGGGAGAATTAACTCCTTTAATGAAACGAAAGACGGAAGATACATTATCAACCTTAGAGGAAAAAATTATTTTTCAATTTTAAAGGAAGTGCCTTTAAATCATAAGTTTCGATTAGTAGAATCAGTTTTCGAAAATATTAATATAATCCAAGACAAAACATTTGAATTAAAAAAATTTAATAAAGAATTGTTCATAACGAAATACCGCCCTTATATTAATCGCATAAATCCAGGCATAGATTTTAATTTGATAAACAAGATTGAACCAGCTACTCTAATTAAATTTATTGCTATGTCATGTCCATTTTCTTCTGCAGACAAACAAATGTTATTGGAGACATTTAACTTAAATGACCTCGCTCATAAACTAATAACATTATTTGAATATTATTCATCAACAAGTAAAAATGAAAGATCAGTTAATTAACAAAGAATTTGATATGCGCATGCTAGAAATATTAGTGTGCCCGCTCTCAAAAGATAAACTTTTTTATAACAAAAAAACAAACGCTTTAGATTCCAAAAAGGAGAGATTATCTTATCCGATTAGAGACAGTATCCCTGTGTTAATAATAGCAAAAGCAACAAAAATCTAAATTCCCATAGCAAAATTAGTTATATAATTTTTTATTTTCTTGTTATTTTCAATTATTCTAAAACCAAGTTGCCTTAACCTATTTGAAACAAAGCTATCCTTTAAAAAAATTGAGTTAAATTTATCCGTGATTTGATAAAGAATATACGTATCAGCAAATGACAGGTCGTGATAATTCTTACACACATAAGGATCACCGGTATCTAACCCTAAATCAATGCCGTCTTGTATTGCCTTTAAACAATTCTGTATGTCTCTTATTCCCAAATTCCAACCCTGTCCTGCTATAGGATGGATAGAATGGGCGGCATCAGCTAAATAAATCAATCTTTTATCATAAAATTTTGTATTAATGTGTGCTGACAAATCAAAATCCTGAACATCAACTATTTTTTTAATTATTCCTGTATATTTGCATACTTTTTCTTCTAATATTGAGCGCAATAAATTTGGTTTAATTTTCTTTAACTGGGAAACGCTGCTTTTATCATGTGACCAAATAATTGAGCTAGAAAATAAGTGCGTTCTTATTTTTTTCATAGGTAGAATGGCCAGTGGTCCAGAATTAAAAAATAATTCATGCGCAGTAGCATTGTGATTTTTGGTGTGATGAAAATTAACCACCAGGGCACTGTGGTTATAATTTTTATGATAAATTGGAGTTTTTAACAAATGACGAACAGTACTATGCTTGCCATCGGCTGCTATTATTAATTTTGATTTGATTGTTAACTTATTACAAAAAGCATGGATAAAGTCATCTGAATGAGCCAAAGATTTAAGGTTAACATTGTTAATGAGTTGAATATTTTTTTTTGTTTTAAGGGAATGAACAATAACATTTTTTAAATCAATATTTTTAATAATAAAACCCAAATATTGACTTGTATTTTTATTATAAAAATTTATTTTTCTGTTCTCTGTTCTGTCCACAACTTTAATATATTTTATGGGTTCGGCATATTTAGAGAACTGGGGCCAAATATTAATTTTTTCAAAAAATATTTTTGAGCCCTCGGCAATTGCTGTTGTGCGCAAATCAGCATTGGCATCCTTTGTGATCCCAAAATCAAATTTATCAATAATAATAATGTTTTTTTTTAATGGCGATAGGGCATATGCAGTCATTAACCCTGTAAGACCTCCTCCTATAATCAATATATCACTGTGTAATTCTTTCATAATTTTTCTTCGAAATACCTCAATCTAATAGTATTACAATTTATAAATATGTTTATGTATGGCAATATCAAATTATTTCTGAGTAAGATAATGCTGGGTACGACCTTTGCGGCATTATCAACTTTTTTGTTTTTAAGCTTATTAACTCAAACTTCCGCTGATTCTGGATTTGGCATCGTCAACAGCGGTCCTAAAATTACCAACTGGGGTGGAATTTACGGCGCGTATATATCAAGCATATTCACTGTTTTTTTAGGCTATAGTGCATATTTAATTCCTGCGTTCCTACTTATTAACGGTTTGAGAATGTTGTTAGGTATAAAAAACAGCAATGTTCTTTTAAAATTTTTTATTCTTCTTCTAGGGGTTATGCTCTTGTGTCTAGTATTAACCCTAAATGAAATAAATGGTGGGTTAATTGGGGATTTTTTACTTAGATTAATAGGCGTTTATTTTATTCAATATCTGGATTTTAAAATAATTTTCTGGATTGTTTCATTTTTTTTAACAGTTCTTTCGTTTGTATTAATTTATTTTAGTTTTGGGTTAAAAATACATAACATACT
>PTLB01000078.1 GCA_002938255.1 Alphaproteobacteria bacterium MarineAlpha5_Bin3
TTGGAGCGGGCGAAGGGATTTGAACCCTCGACCCTCTCGTTGGCAACGAGATGCTCTACCACTGAGCTACGCCCGCTAATAATTGGCAAATAACACAAAAGGGAATTAATGTCATCCCAGTTATAATTCAGATATTTTGATAATAAGCTAGAAAAATTATAAATATTTTAATAAACTTAAATGATGTTAAATCTAAATTTAGGTTCAGGATCAAAAAGAGTTGAGGGTTTTGTAAATCTTGATAAGTTTGATACATTTAATCCTGACATAGTTCATGATTTAGAAATTTTTCCTTATCCATTTAAGGATAGTAGCGTTGATAAAATAATATTATCACATGTGATGGAACATATAGGTCAAACTCCGGACATGTTTAACTCAATTATAAGAGAACTTTATAGAATATGCAAAAATCAGGCAATTATGGATATTACTGTTCCCCATCCGAGGCATGATGATTTTCTAGCTGATCCAACACATGTCAGACCCATAACTGTCTTGGGACTTTCTCTATATGATAAAGAAAAAAATAGACAATGGGAAAAAGAAAATGCAGCTAATAGTCCTCTAGGTCTCATTCACAACGTTAACTTTAAAATAATAGATGTTAGATACGATTTAACAAAAGATTATGTAAAAATGGTTAAGGAAAAAAAGATTACACAAGAAAAGTTATTTGAAATGATTGAAAGATACAATAATATTGTTAAACAAATATTTATACAACTGAAAGTAATTAAATAAATTATATTTACCAATCAAAAATTCTATGATTACAAAAAATCAATTGATAAAAAAATTGAATGATTCACGAATTACATTTCAATTACATGAACATGAGGCTTTGTTTACAGTAAAGGACTCCGAAAAAAAAAGAGGTGGCATAGAGGGAATTCATACAAAAAATCTTTTTTTAAAAAATAAAAAAAGGGAATATTTCTTATTTTCCTGCGAAGAAAAACAATCTGTGGATATAAAAAAACTTAGTAAATCACTAGTACTTGGCAACCTGTCTTTCGCCAAAGAAGCCGCTCTTAAAGAATATTTAAACATCACACCCGGATCTGTTACGCCCTTTGGGTTGCTAAATGATATTGAAAATAAAGTTAATTTTTTTTTGGATAATAATTTAACTCAGGATGATCAAATTAACTTTCATCCGCTTGAAAACACGGCTACTATTACCATGCAAGTTAAAGATTTTATTAATTTTTTACTTGAAAACAACAAAAAGGTAAATATTTTTGATTTTAAATCCTATACACTTATAAAATAAAAAAACATGGACACGCCAACAAGTAATATTATTGAAATTAACGAGAATGATTTTAACGAAAAGGTTATCGAAGCCTCCAAATCAATTTTATTGTTGGTTGATTTTTGGGCTCCCTGGTGTGGGCCTTGCAAACAATTAACGCCTCTTTTAGAAAAGGTAGTTAAAAAAACAGACAATAAAGTAATTCTGGCTAAAATAAACATAGATGACAACCAGCAAATTGCAGCTCAACTTCGAATACAATCCATACCCGCTGTTTTCGCTTTTAAAAATGGACAACCAGTTGATACTTTCCAAGGAGTAATTCCAGAAAAAAAAATTATAGAATTTATTGAAAAATCTCTTGGAGAAAAATTAACAAGAGATCATTCCTCTTTTTATCAATCCGTTCAAGCTCTCATTAGTGAGAATGAATTTGCTCAGGCGCTTGAATTACTTGAAACTTTTATAGCTGAAAATCCAGAAGAGTTTCAAAGCATGGGTCTGTATCTTGATTGTCTAAGTCATCTTCAAAAATATAATGAAGCCGATGATTTTTGTCGGTCACTTAGCAAAGATGCTCTAAGCAATAACTATATAAAGTCATCTCTCCAGAAATTGGAGATAAGAAAAAAAAGCAGTGATGCTCCTTCATTGGAGAATTTAATAAAAGAGTTTAAAAACGATCCTAAAAATCTAGAGGCATTATGCAATTTAGCCGATAAATATTTTGCTGAAAATATGCTGGACGAAGCATTCGAGCTACTTCTTAATAATTATAGAAATAACAAAGAAGAAATTAAAAAGAAAATATTGGAATTTTTTGAAGCTCTAGGAAATGATAATGTAAAAACCCAAGAATATAGAAAAAAATTTTCCAGTATTATGTTTTCATAATTTTTACATGGCCAAAAAAATGCTTATACCCATCTTTCCGCTCAACGGCGCAATTCTTTTTCCAGAAACAAATTTGCCCCTAAATATATTTGAAGAACGGTACATTGAAATGATAGATTTTGCGCTAGGTAAAAACAAACTATTTGGAATGATACAGACAAAAGATA
>PTLB01000079.1 GCA_002938255.1 Alphaproteobacteria bacterium MarineAlpha5_Bin3
GCAATGGAAGGTTATGAAGTAGTAACGATGGATGATGCATGTTCATACGGTGATATTTTTGTGACCGCTACTGGCAATGTTGATATTATTACACTAGACCATATGAGAAAAATGAGGGACAGAGCTATTATTTGTAATATTGGACATTTTGACAATGAAATTCAGGTTGAAGCTTTACGTAATTATAAAACTGATGAAATAAAACCTCAAGTTGATGAAATTGAATTTCCGGATGGTAAAAAACTGCTTCTTTTATCTCAGGGACGATTAGTAAATCTTGGTAACGCAACAGGCCATCCAAGTTTTGTTATGAGTGCTTCATTTACAAATCAGGTATTGGCCCAATTAGAGCTATGGGAAAATTATAAAAATTATGAAAATAAAGTTTATGTTTTACCAAAACATTTGGATGAAAAAGTGGCAATGCTTCATCTAAAAAAGGTTGGTGCAAAATTAACCAAGTTATCTGATAGGCAGGCAGATTATATAGGTGTGAAAAAAGAGGGTCCATTTAAAGACGATACATATAGGTATTAGTTTTAAAATTGTTGGAGAAAAAATGAAAAGACCATATTTATTTACTAGTGAATCCGTTTCAGAAGGCCATCCAGACAAAGTATGTGACAGAATATCTGATACGGTGGTTGATGCTTATTTATCAGCAGATCCATTATCTCGTGTTGCATGCGAAACTTTAGCCACAACAAATAAAGTTGTGTTAGCAGGAGAAGTGAGAGGGCCTTCAATTGACAAAGATAACTTAATTGATCAAGTTCGAGAATGTATTAAGGACATTGGTTATGAGCAAAAAGGATTCCATTGGAAAAATTGTGAAATAGAGAATCATCTACATGAACAATCTTCTGATATTGCTATGGGAGTAGATTCTGGTAGCAACAAAGATGAGGGAGCTGGCGATCAGGGTATAATGTTTGGTTTTGCATGCAAAGACACTGAAAGTTTAATGCCTGCTCCAATATATTATGCTCATCAGATTTTGTTAAAGATGGCTCAAGCGAGAAAAAATAAATCTAATGAAGAATTTGAGCCTGATTCAAAAAGTCAAATTACAATGTTATATGAAAATGGTAAACCTAAAAAAGTAGCATCAGTTGTGGTGTCAACTCAACATAAAGAAGGCTTGTCACCAGGACACATTAAAGATTTGGTTAGACCTATTGTATATGATTGCATTCCTGAAAATTTAATTAATGAACTAAAAGATAAGGACTTTTATGTTAATCCTACTGGAAATTTTGTAATTGGGGGACCTGACGGTGACTCTGGTTTGACAGGAAGAAAAATTATCGTTGATACTTATGGAGGAGCTGCACCTCATGGCGGAGGCGCATTCTCAGGAAAAGATCCATCAAAAGTAGATCGCTCGGCAGCTTATGCAGCTAGATATTTGGCTAAAAATATTGTAGCAGCAAATTTAGCAGAAGAGTGTGTTATTCAGCTATCTTATGCAATTGGTATTTCCAAACCTTTGTCAATTTATATAAATACTAACGGCACCAGCCAAGTGGATGAAACAAAAATAGAGAATCTAATTCCAGAACTTTTTGATTTAAGTCCACGCGGTATTCGTGAACACCTACAACTAAGTAATCCAATTTATGTTCCAACATCAGCATATGGCCACTTTGGAAGAACTCCTACTATGCAGGGTCATTTTACTTGGGAAAAAACTGATTTAGTTGAAAGTTTTAAAAATGCCTTTTAACTTAACTTAATTGTACAGAATAATTGAATGTAACTGTGATTTAAAGCAATTAAATAAATTTTCTCAAAAATTTGCTCAAAAAGCCGCAGTGGGAGATATTATTTTTCTAAAAGGTGAATTAGGAGTAGGAAAAACAACTTTTGCACGTTTTTTTATTAATGCTTTGTTCGATAATTTATCATTACAAAAACCTCAAAGTATAAAAAGCCCCTCTTTTCCTATAATGATTAATTATTCATTATTAAAGTATGAGATTTTTCATTACGATCTATTCAGACTGAAAAGTATAAATGAAATATCTGAGATAGATATATTTGAAAATTTGCATGGTAATATAATAATTGTCGAATGGCCAGAATTAATCATGAATCATCTCAGTGTTAAGGATTTTTATTTGATTGAATTAGAGTTGATCGATTTATCAAAAAGACATTTAAAAATGTTTCATTCAAAAAAGAAAAGATTTAATGAATTTTAATTTTTTAGATAAATTATCTCCTGAAT
>PTLB01000008.1 GCA_002938255.1 Alphaproteobacteria bacterium MarineAlpha5_Bin3
AATTAAGAATGAGCTAAAAAAATCCAATGCATCAAGAGATAAAAGATACAAAGAATGGACTAAAATGAAAAAGAAATGGAAAAAAACTCATAGTAAATAACTTAATTATGAGACATCATGTTTTTTCACATATTATCTTTCAAGATTTTTCATTAATATAATATAATAACACAATATATTTTCACAATTAGTTGTCAAACCACCTCTAATTTATATTATAGATTTTACTCTCAACATTCCTCGTGATTGGTGGTAAAAAAAAATTAATTATAAATTAGTTAACTAAAATTAACATCCATAATATTATCATAATTCCATCCCGAACCTGTCTGATTTGATATGTAACAATTAATTTTCAGTCAGAGTGAAAAGAATCGACACGACAAATGCTATAAATGATTAGCATTAATACTTATGCGCCAGTAGATATGACAGCTTACGCAATCGTACAAATAAACATCACCAACCCAGAAGACTACAAGGAATACTTAACTCAAGTAACATCTATTGTGGAAAAATATGGAGGAGAATACATTGTAAGGGGAGGCAAGTTTGAAGTTATGCTTGGGTCATGGGATTATGAAAGAACTGTTGTGGTCAAGTTTCCAAGTTATGATGTTGCCATGAACTGGTATCATTCAGAGGAATACGCACCAGTCAGGAAAATTAGAGAGGATAACTCTGAAGGAAACTTGATAATAGTTGAAGGCAAATAACCGAATGAACAGAAAGTTATTATTTATCAATATCTTTAGTTTAGGTTTACAGTGGAAACCACTTAGTTAACTAAAATAACTCTCTTAATCTTTTAGGAAATGGTGGTATGATAAATTATGCGATGTTTTATTGGTATTGATTTACCTATTGTGGCAGTTAAAGAAATTCAAAAAATACAAAAAAAACTTGAGCCTAATTTTACTGGAAGATTAACCTCAAGTGAAAATTTGCATCTAACTCTAAAGTTTTTAGGCGAAATAGAAAATGAATCAATAAACGATGCAAAAAAAAGATTGTCCTCCATCACGCATCCGCCATTTGAATTGACCTTAAAGGACGTTGGGGTTTTTTCTCAAAAGTTTATCAAAATCATATGGGTGAAGGTTTCTGATGTACCCTTGCAATCATTGGTTGATAATTGTTTGAATGATATATTTGAATCAGAAAATAGATTTATGGGACATATTACAATTGCTCGTGTTAAAAATCTTGCTGATAAAAAATCATTTCTTCAATTAATTAATGTTACTACAGTAAATGAGGTATCATTTATGGTTAAAGATTTTTATTTGAAAGAATCTATTCTAGCCTCAGATGGGCCGATTTATAAAGACATTGTTAGATATAAGTTATCATCATAAAATAACTTAATATTTTCATTTTACCAAATACTTCATTGTTTCATCTTTATTATTCTTTTAATTTTTTAGAAAATAATTGACCTTTTAACTGTAAAGTGGTGGAATACCGGAAATGTACTATGGTTTAGGCGCAAATTTAACATTTGCAATGCACTTTGCTTTTATAGTTTTTGTTATTTTTGGAGCGTTGATTCTCTTTGTATCAAAAAAAATTGCTTTTATTCATATTCCTTCTGTTATTTATGGAGCATATACTGAATTATCTCATTCTATCTGTCCATTAACATATTTAGAAAATTGGTTTTTAAGAAAGGCCGGTATGAAAAGTTATCCAAGCAGTTTTATTGAACAATATTTAATACCCATTGTCTACCCAAATAATCTCACAGTTGAATTACAATTTTATTTAGGGTTTTTACTTATCTTCACTAACATTGTTATTTACATACTTGCTATAAAATTTTTGAAGGGAAGTTAATGCTGCATATTCCTCTATTCATTCTTGAAACAATGGTGCTATAAAACTAGTTCAGTTTTTATAAATATTATGGAATGACAAAAATGTTATTAATTCTAACTTATGCTATTGGTATTTATACACTACTTGTTTTGTTCCTTTTCTTTTTTCAAAGGTCTTACCTCTATTTCCCTTCAAGGGAGAAAATTGATATTTCGTATTTTATTGATAGTGGTTTAAAAGAAATTGAGCTTACTACATCGGATGGATTAGTTCTAAAATCTTGGTTTAAAAAACCGAGCAAGCAAGATGGATATACAATTCTCATCTTTCATGGCAATGCAGGACATGTCGGACATAGGGTTGAGAAATTTAAACGTTTCATTACTGCTGGCTATGGTTTTTTATTTCTTGAATACAGAGGTTATGGTGGCAATCAAGGAAAGCCTACGGAGAAGGGTCTATACAATGATGCTCTTTCGGCATTAGAGTTTTTATCAAAACAACAAATATTCTCTGATAAAACTATTCTTTATGGTGAATCCCTAGGATGCGGAATAGCAGTAAAATTGTCCTCTGAGACTGCCTTTGCTGCCACGGTTTTAGAGACTCCCTTTACGTCCATTGCTGACGTTGCTCAGCGTCATTATTGGTATCTACCTGCTAAATGGTTGGTGTTAGACCGTTATGACATTTTGAAGATAATAGGAAACATTAAATCACCTCTATTGGTGATACATGGAAAAAAAGACAACATTATTAATATATCATTAGGAAAAAAGGTATTTGATGCTGCCCCTCAACCAAAAGAGGCTTTATTTGTTCCCAATGCTGGACACAACAATCTCTTTGAATTTAATGTTGAAGAAAAGTTATTGATTTTTTTAGAAAAAAATAAAAATTATTAATTACACTTGAATCTCCAGTAAATTAAAAAATATTAAGTGCTTTATTTGTAGCAATTAATTATAACTAGCTATTTTATATTTATAAAATGAAAGCTCTGATAATAGTTGATGTTCAAAATGATTTTTTAATCAAAGGATCTCTTGAAGTACCTTGTGGCAATGATGTGATTGAACCCATCAACCATATCATCAAAAATTACTCATTAGTTGTTGCTACAAAAGATTGGCATCCATCAGATCATGTAAGCTTTGCCTCCAATCATCCGGGTAAAAAAGTTGGTGATGTTGTAAAGGTAGACAACCTTGACCAGATTCTTTGGCCTGACCATTGTGTCCAAAAATCTAAAGGCTCTGATTTTCCAGCGACTTTAAATGCCAAAACAATTAAAAAGATTATTTTTAAGGGTACTAATTCTCAGATTGATAGCTACAGTGGTTTTCATGATAATGGTAAAATACACTCAACAGGTCTTTCGGATTATTTAAAAGTAAAAAATATCACATCTGTCGATTATGTAGGACTAGTGACTGAGTATTGCATTAAGTTTACTGTTCTTGATTCAATAGAGGAAGGTTTTAAAACTAGAGTAATTCTAAATGGCATTAAAGGTATTAATTTACCAGAAAGTAATAAAGCTTTAAATGATATGCAATCAAAGGGTGTAGAATTATTATAAATGAAGTTATTGATAATGTAGAGCCTTCGATTAAGAATTTCTTAATCTAAATCTATCAACACTTCTTAATATTGGAGCTATTATACTATAGATGAAAAATGATGGATTAACAGCTAATCAACTTAAAGAATATAATGAAAAGGGTTATTTGGCTCCCATCGATATTTTATCTTCAGAGGAAGTTAAAAAAATTAGAGTAGAAATCGAGAGTATTGAAAAAAAATGGCCAGATCAAATTAATGGATTAAATAGGAATAATATCCATTATTACTCTCCAATTTTTGATCAAATTGTTCACAATTCTAAAATTGTCGATGTTGTAGAAAATTTCATTGGTCACAATATCCTATCTGCGAGAACTGTATTATTTCTTAAAGAACCTGAAAATAAAGGTTTTATTAGTTGGCATCAAGATGGAATTTATCAAGGATGGAAACCTTATAACTCTATCACAGCATGGTTAGCTATTACAGATGTTAATGAAGAAAACGGTTGCATGAAGATGTGGCCAGGATCTCACAAAGATAATTTTAAAAAACATAAAGATACATTTGATGAAGATAATTTGTTAACCCGTGGTCAAACTATTGAGAATGTTCCAGCAAAAGATATAATACCAATAATTCTTAAGCCTGGGCAATTATCTATTCATCATCCTATGACTGTTCATGGATCTGGACCAAATTTAAGTAAGAGTAGAAGAATTGGTTTTGCAATTCAAAGTTACATAGGGACTAATGTTGAACAAATACTTGGCAAAACTTATGTTCAGCAAGTAAGAGGAAAGGATGATTTTAAATATCATGAGCACACACCTTGACCAAATAAATTGATGGATAGAAAAGATCTAATACTTCATGATAATGCAAATAATGAACTGCAAAAAATTCTATATAAGGATGCTAAGAAAATAGGAAAATATTAATTTATTTATAGATGACAAAGTCTTTTAATCTCCAAGAGACGCCTCTCTCTTCTTTGAATACCATTAAGTTTTGTAATCATTTTTTAAACCACTATATAAATTAAGAATTTATGATTGATTTACTATCAACATTTCTCGTAGTTGATGGTAGGATGATTATGATGAAAAAGAAAATAACCTCAAAAATAGCTAATTGTCTTTGTGGAGGTGTTAAGATAAGAATAAAAGGAAAGCTTCGCCATGTAATTAATTGTCATTGTTCACAGTGCTTGAAAACACATGGAAATTACGCAGCCTACACTGAATGTCCAGATGACAAAATTAACTTTATTAATAAAACAACTTTGAAATGGTACCATTCATCTAAAATTGCCAAAAGAGGTTTTTGTTCTATTTGCGGGGCAAGCATATTTTATAAATTACTCAAAAGTGAAAATATAAGTATTGCTGCTGGGATGTTCTCTAATCCTACTAAACTGAAGACTCACTCAAATATATATACAAAAGGTAAATTAGATTATTATAAATTAGATTCAAGGATACCCAAATTTAATAGAAATAGTAGATAAACAATGAGATTTTTATTTTTATTTTTATTTTTATTTTTTTCATTTCAGCAAAATACTTGGGGTGAAAACATTCTTACTGATTTTTTGATTGCTAAACCAAGTATGCCCGATCCTAGATTCAAAGAAACTGTGATTATTATGTTGTATCACAATCAAGAAACAGGGGCAGCTGGCTTAGTTGTTAACAAACCTATTGAAACAATGCTCATTAGTGAATTATTTAAGAGTGGTAACATAACTCCACCTGAAAAAATGATAGAAAAGGAAATCACATTATATTGGGGAGGGCCTGTAGAGCCCGAACACATCTTTTTTATCCATTCCTCTGATTACAAGAGTAATAATTTTATATTATCAAACAGAGATTTCACTGTGACACAAGAACCTGAAATTCTTTTTGATATTGTAAAAAATAAAGGCCCTAAAGAATATATTATTCTTTCAGGTATTGCAGCATGGGAACCTGGACAGCTAGATTCTGAAATGATGCAAAATAACTGGGATAGAAAATTGAATAATTATACATCGCTGTTTGATAATGGAAAAGAAATGTGGAGTCACTTAATTAACTCCCGGGATATTTAGCTATTATATTTTTTGCTGCTGGTTGTAGGGTTGTTTAAATATGCTTGATCAGGCAAAGTTCCGATTGTTAGTTGATAACAATTATTTCATAACATGAGTAAGTATTAACAAATAAAAGACATGGTAGAAGTTTATTAATTTTTATTTTTTCTTGATTCCTGAATAATTTCTGCAATTATTTCTTCTTTATTGTGACCCATAAGGTGAACACCCATGACTCCATTAATTTCTTTAAAGTGATGGATTAATTCCAAACATATTTTTTTACTTTCTTCTTTTTCATCTTTGGATTGCTCTAATCTTTTTATAATCTTATCAGGAACATTAACTCCAAATAAATTATTATTCATCCATTTTGCGCTTTTAGCTGAAGTAAAAGGTCCCAGACCAATTATAAAAAATGTTTTTTCCAATATGCCTACATCATCCAGTACTTTCATATATTCTTTCAATATTTTTTTATCAAAAACATACTGAGTTTGAAAAAAATTTATACCTGTTTTAATTTTATTTAAGATTTTTTCAGTATTTGGTTTTCCTTCTGTTGGCACTTCTGCACCTCCTATACAAAATTTTGGAGGAGGTTCAATTAATCTGCCTGAGGGAAATTTTCCCTTTCTACGCATCAAGTCAGCTGTAGCTACTAGAGTTAAACTATCAATATCGTTTACAGCAATGGTTTCAGGTTGATCACCAATTTTTGGATCATCTCCTGATAAACAAAGAATATTATGGACGCCAAGTGCTGAAGCTCCTACTAAATCTCCTTGTAAGGCTAATCGATTACGATCACGAACAGTGAGTTGTAAAATGGGTTCAATATCATTTTGAGCAAGAATAATAGCTGCAGTTAATGCTGACATATGTACTTTTGCACCAGGACTATCAGTCAGATTAACTGCATCAGCAATATACTTTAATGGTTTTGTTTTTGTTAATATAACTTCTTGATCAGCAGAATCTGGAGGAGTAGTTTCAGCGGTATATACAAAATTTCCATCTAATAATTTTTTATGAAATAAGCTTTGATATTCCATTATATACTATCTTATTATTTGTATTTTTTTAAATTCATAGATAAAACTTCAGTCAAAATCTTATATTGATTAAAATATTTTTTGTTTTTATATTCAAATTGTTTTATTTCATGCAAACAAAATTTTATTGCCTTTTCTTCTCCTATTACAGAAATGAGAGTACTTTTACCTTGTTTTTTATCTTTTCCAGGGGTTTTACCTAAAAATTTAAAATCTTTTGTTTCATCCAAAATATCATCTATTATCTGGAACATAAGACCAAATATACTTCCAAATTCTTCCGCAAATTTTATCTCTTTATTATTCTTTCCCCCCACAATAAAAGCTGATGAACAACAAAAACTAAAAAGAGCAGATGTTTTTAATTTATACATTTTTAAAATATCCTTTTTTTTAATTTTTGTTTTTTCAAACAACAAATCACAAGATTGACCCCCAGCAAGACCCTGAAAGCCTAGTATTTTTGAGAGTTTTTCTATTAATTGAATTCTTATTTTAGCATCTTGATGAGTTTTTTTATTTGCAATAATTTCAAATGCTAAGTCGTGCAACGCATCACCTGCTAAGATTGCCGTTGCTTCATTAAATTTTTTGTGAGTACTTAATTTACCTCTCCTAAAATCATCATCATCCATACTGGGTAAGTCGTCATGAATTAAGGAGTATGAATGAATACATTCTATCGCAGCAGATAATCGTAAATAATGTTGTTTCTTAACATTAGCTAATTTGGCAAAAATACTAACAATAAAAGGTCGAATCCTCTTTCCCCCGTTCATTGATCCATAAAACATAGCTTTTGAAAGTATTTCTCTAGATAAAGTGGATTTCAATAATTTTACAAAATAATTTTCAAAATTTTTTCTTTCCCCATTTATTAAGGTATTTATTTTCATTATTTGAATTTATGGTTGTTGTATTATCAAAATAATTTAAATAATTATCAATATATTAATAGCTTATAATACATTTTCTACTATGCGAATTGAAGAAGAAATTAAACTAGACTATTCGGATGTTTTATTTAGACCCAAAAGAAGTACATTAAAAAGCAGAAAAGAAGTTGATCTATGCAGAACTTACAAATTCAAACATTCTAATAGAGAATGGACTGGTATTCCCATTATTGCAGCTAATATGGATGGGGTAGGGGAATTGAATGTAGCAAGTAGTTTAGCAAAATATAAAATCATAACCGCCTTAACTAAACAGCATAATTTAGATTTGATTAACAATTTTAGTCCCATCAAAGATATTTTTAATTACATTGCTCTTAGTTCTGGAACAGGCAAAGAGAGTTTTGAGAGATTAAAACAAATTATTAGTGAACATACCTATATTCAGTTTATTTGTATTGATGTGGCTAATGGTTATTCGGAAAACTTTAGTCATTTTGTATCTTCTGTTAGAGAAAAATATCCTTCTAAAACAATTATCGCTGGGAATGTTGTTACTGCAGATATGACTCAGGAACTAATTTTGAGTGGAGCAGATGTAGTGAAAGTTGGCATAGGGCCAGGAAGCGTTTGTACAACAAGAATTCAAACGGGAGTTGGCTATCCTCAATTAAGTGCGGTAATAGAATGCGCAGATGCAGCACATGGTTTAGGTGCACATATAATTGCTGATGGAGGCTGCACTTGTCCAGGAGATGTAGCAAAAGCATTCGGTGCTGGAGCAGATTTTGTTATGCTTGGCGGTATGTTGGCTGGACATGAAGAAGGTGGAGGTAAAATAATTTCTGAAAATGAAAAGCAATATATAGAATTCTATGGGTCAAGTTCCGAGGAAGCAATTGAAAAACACTACGGAGGTTTATCAGATTATAGATCTTCCGAAGGAAAAAAAGTTAAAATTCCATTTAGAGGTAAATTAGATCAATCCGTTAAAGCTATTTTAGGAGGGGTTAGAAGTAGCTGTACATACGTGGGAGCTCCATCTTTAAAGCAGCTAAGTAAATGCACAACTTTTATCAGGGTTAATCAGCAATATAATGATACTTTTGGTAGAGTTTAATACCCTATAGCACAACCATCTTTTCTTGGATCAGACCCCCCAATTAATACTCCATTTTTTCTATCAATTAAAATTGCCTGTCCACCACCGTGGGTATGATCCGAGTAGCTAATTTGATGACCTCTAGATTTTAAATCTAGTAAAATATCTTCTGGTATAGATTTTTCGAATTGATAGTCATTTTCCAATATAAACGCTCTTGGAAAATCAATAGCTTCTTGAACAGACATTCCAAAATCAAAAATATTTTGCACTACATGGCTATGGCCCACTGGTTGATATTGCCCTCCCATAACACCATAAGATAGTAATGGATTATTATCCATGTCGGTTACCTGTCCTGGTATAATGGTGTGGAGAGGCCTTTTATGGCCATCAATCATGTTAGGATGATCTCTTTCTAAACGAAAATTCACACAACGGTCTTGAAGTATAACACCTGTTTTATTGCTTGTGATACCACTTCCAAATGGAAAGCATATAGAATTAATAAAGGATACGGCATTTTGATCTTTATCAACAACTGTTAAATAAACTGTTTCTGGGTGAGCCGTAATGGTAGAATTTTTTGGTTTATAGATTTTATCCATTGATATTTTTGAGGCTAGTTCATTGATATATTCAGCTTGAATTAATTGATGAAAATCAATATCGTTGAACTTTGGATCGCCTATACTACCTTCTCTTATCTCAAACGCTATTTTGGTTGCTTCTGCTTGTAAATGAAATCTATCAGCACTTAGTGGTTTAATTTTCGTAAAATCAAATTTTTCTAAAATACCCATCATTAATAACACCGTAATACCCGGCCCATTGGGCGGACATTGATGAAGTATAATGTCTCTGTAATTATTTGTTAGGCTGTCTGAAAAAATAGTATCCTGCTCTGCAAAATCATCCATTGAGTGCAATCCGCCTATTTTATTAAGGGAACTAACAATATCTTTTGCAATATACCCTGAATAAAAATCTTTAATTCCATTTTTAGCAATTGATTGAAGTGTGTTGGCTAAATTTATATTTTGATGAACTTCTCCAAAACCATAAGATTTATTATTCCGTAAAAATATTGCTTTAGTGACAGGATGTTGTTGTAATTTATCTATGTTTTCAGACCAAGCTTTGGCGACAACTTCATGAACAGGAAAACCTTCCCTTGCATATTTTTCAGCTGATATAAGTAATTCAGCAAAATCTAAGCTACCGAACTTTTGATGCATTGAATGCCAAGCATGAATTGCCCCCGGAATATTCACTGAATGAGGACTTGTTGTTGAAATTTTATTAATTTTACTACTTTCAAAAAAATCCAAGGTAGCTTTTTTGGGAGCTATGCCCGAACCATTAACCGCTATTGACTTTTTCCCTTTTATAGAAACCAGAGCAAAACAATCGCCTCCAATTCCCGTTGAATTTGGTTCTATGACAGCTTGAACTGCTGAGGCAGCAATCGCAGCATCAACGGCATTACCTCCTTTTTTTAAAATTGAAATTGCCTCGAGTGTACTTAAGGGTTGAGAAGTTGCGGCCATGCCATTCACTCCGATAACATTTGATCTTCCAGGAATATGAAGGTTTCTCATAAAATTAATTAACTAATATATATTTGACAAAAGAATACATAGAATTTATTAGCCTCACTACTATGAAAGTACGCTGTTCACTAAAATCGGCTAAAAACCGTGATAAAGATTGTAAGCTGGTTCGAAGAAAAGGGCGTATATACGTGATTAACAAGAAAAATCCCCGTATGAAAGCAAGACAGGGTTAGTTAACTATTTTCTGCTAAAAATTTTTCCGCCTCTAAAGCAGCTATGCAACCCATTCCCGCAGCTGTTACAGCTTGTCGATAGATTTTGTCTTTTACATCTCCTGCTGCAAAAACCCCTGGAATGCTTGTCGATGTGCTGTCGGGTTTTGTGATGATATAGTTTTCTTTATCCATTTTTATTTTGTTAAGAAATAATGATGTAGCTGGGTCGTGACCTATGGCAATAAATGCGCCACTTACTTTTATTTCTGATTCGGAGTTATCAGTCGTGCTTTTAAGCAGAATTTTTTCAAGAGCAGGAGTGTCAGTATTGCCTTGAAAATTTTTTACTGTTTTATTCCATATAATTTCAACTTTTGGATTTTTAAACAATCTATCTTGCAAAATTTTTTCTGCACGCAATTGATCACGGCGATGAATCAGAGTAACTTTTGAGGCAAAATTTGTAAGAAACAATGCTTCTTCTACAGCACTATTACCACCTCCAATTACGGCTACATCTTGGTCCTTGAAAAAAAAACCATCACATGTAGCACAGGCAGATATTCCATATCCTTTAAATTTTTCTTCACTTTCTATTTCCAACCAACGTGCTTTGGCTCCAGTTGAAATAATAGTAGTTTTACTTCTAAAAATTAACCCTGAGTCCGTTGTAGCTATAAAAGGTGAAGAATTAAAATCAACATTAGTAACAAAATCATTATGTATCTCAGTTCCCACTTTAAGTGCTTGCTCTCTCATTTGTTCCATGAGCCATGGTCCCTGTATAACATCTCCAAATCCAGGATAGTTTTCAACATCTGTCGTGATCGTTAATTGACCTCCGGGCTCAAGACCAGTAACTAAATGTGGTTTTAAATTTGCTCTTGCTGCATAAATGGCAGCAGTATATCCTGCTGCACCCGATCCAATTATTAGAACATTAGTTTTAATTTTTTCTGACATAAATTAAATATAATGTTTCAAAAAAAATAAACAAGTTACTCAAGTTGGATTATTAACAGGCCAATCTGTTTCAAAACTGACATAGTTAATTTGAATACAACGTCTTTCTTTTTTTATTTCTTTCAATTCTAAACCATGCCAAGTATCTTTACCTGAGGAAAAAAAATAACCCGAGTTGTGCTGATATTTTATAGTTTTAACTATTTTAAAATCATCATCATATAAATCAGTGCCTAAATTTTCTGATTCAAGATAGGGGTTTGACCAGATCATCATGGTCATTAATTTTTCAATAATATCTTTGTGGGGTTTTAGCCAAAAACCTTTTTTATCTCCAATGATCTCTAGTCGCACAAATGATGAAGACAGATCTTTATTTAATATTTTAGATATTTTTTGGGAAGTTGCAAATTCTTGAAGTGTATTAATTACTTTTGTCAAATATGGAAAATGTTTACAATTGTCTTTAGTTATAAAAAGACGAAGCTTCCCATCTTTTCCGTCACCACTATGATCAGCTGCTCTTGTGCCATCGTAAGCTCTTTCTCCATCAGGTATTGATGAAAAAGAAATTTCATCAAGGGTATTTTTATCTAGGCAATCAATCATTTCCCAGTGTGGGAAGGGGTAGGTATGTTCAATTATTTGATTGAAATTCATTACTAGTCTTTTATAATTCTTTTTTTAACAATACTAGCGATTCTTTCTGCTTCGTTGAGAGGATTATAGTTCCAATTCTTTAGTTCAGAATTATCTAATAGTTGTTTTGTGATATTTAATTCTGTAAATTCTTGATGAAAATTTTCTATTCTTTTGCTGTTGCGCTTAAAAGGTAGATAAAAAACAAATATTGGTTTGCCGGTAACAGCACACTCTGATATCATTGACGTTGAGTCAGATGTGACAATAAAAAAATCAGAATTTTTTAAAGCAAAAGTATAAGGATTTTTATCATTATTATTCCATATAAAAGCAATATCTTTTAAATTTTTTTCTAACATTCTGTTTATTTCTTTTTTTGTGCGTCGTGAGCTAATAATTAACAATTGATATTCAGGATTTATTTTTTTTATATGTTTAATTTTCTTAATAAGAGAATTCGTTTCATTATCTGAAAATTGATAATGGTGATTATCTCCACCTACTATAACGCTAATTAACTTTTTTGTAGGTAGTTTGAATTTAGAGTCTATTTCATTATGAATAATAGAGTGTGTGAATTTATGGAGCGCTCCAATTGAAGAAATTACATTATCTCCCTTAATTCCATCATGATTAGGAGCAATTATGTAATCAAAACTTCTAAAATTAATTTTTGGATTTTGAATATGAATTGAAATTAAATTTTTGAATTTTTTTTTTAAAAATATTGAAAGATAGACACTTTTTCTTCCACAACTAATAACCATATCAGGTGAGGAAGAAAAATCTAATTTATTAAAAAAAATCCACGAAAAAATTGGCAAAAATCCGGGTTGTAATTTTGACCAAGGAAAAAGTATTTTAGTATTAATTTTCGTAATATTAGAGCTGAATTGTTGCGCCAATCCTAAAACCTGACTGATCATTCCTTGAGATCCATCTGTTAAGACCCAAATATTTTTTTTTGAAAATTCCAATTTCTTATTTAAATTTAACAGACAATATCGTGTAGGATTTAATTCCCTTAGGGCTTTTGATTTCTACAACATCATCTTTTGTTTTGCCAATTAATCCTTTTGCGAGAGGACTACTAATTGAAAGTTTTTTATTTTCAATATCAGATTCATATTCTCCTACAATTTGATATGTTGACACATCACCAGACTCATCATCTTTTATTTCAACAATTGCACCAAAAAGTATTTCTTCGCCTGATAAAGTTGATACATCAATAATCTCTGCCAAAGCTGTTACTGATTCTAATTCTTGTATTTTGCCTTCAATTAAACTTTGCTGTTCTTTAGCATATTGATATTCTGCATTTTCAGATAAATCCCCATGACTTCTTGCTTCTGCAATTGCAGCAATGATATTAAGTCTATCTTCGTTTACAAGCTTCTTTAATTCTTCTTGCAAATGCTCATAACCTGAGGTTGTCATTGGTATTTTATTCATAATATTATGATGATCTATTATATTTTAAAGTCAATAAATTTCAATGAATTGACTGAATGCTTTGTACTGTAAGAGCGTTATTTTTCAAGCTTTCTATTGCATCTACAGCTACTTTTGCTCCTGCGATGGTCGTGTAATATGGAATGTTATTCATTAACGAAGTTCTTCTAATACTATAACTATCTCTGATTGAGCCCTGTGTTTTTGTGGTATTAATAACTAAGTTAATATCGTTAGATAGTAAAGAATCTACAATATGCGGGCTGCCTTCTTTAACTTTTTTTATTATCTCTACATCAATATTATGATTGCTAAGGTAGCTTGCGGTGCCCCGAGTCGCTACTATATTAAATTTAAGATTTTTTAGTTTTTTGGCAATGGCAATAATTTTTTCTTTGCTATCATTATCAATAGACAAAAATACCTTTCCTTTTTTAGGTAAGAAAGTACCAGAGGCAACTTGGCTTTTAATATATGCTGATAAAAAATTATTATCTATACCCATAACTTCCCCTGTTGATTTCATTTCTGGTCCAAGTATTAAATCTACGCCATCAAATTTATTAAATGGAAAAACAGACTCCTTTACATTGAATGTTTTCAAATTTATTCTATCTAGCGAAGGTAATAAATCCAGCAGGCGATCACCAACCATAACTTTTGAAGCTATTTTTGCGATAGGTATGCCTATTGATTTTGCAACAAATGGCACCGTTCTGCTTGCTCTAGGGTTTACTTCTAAAACGTATAATTGATTATCTTTGATTGCTAGTTGGGTATTCATTAAACCTATGACATTAATTTCATTAGCAATGTTAGTTACCCATGTTACAATTTGATTTTCTATATTTTTATCAATTGAAAAAGGAGGAAGAGAACAGGCGCTATCCCCAGAATGGATACCTGCCTCTTCAATATGTTCCATAATACCGGCAATAAAAACAGACCCTCCACTGTCACGAATTAGATCAACGTCAATTTCGATAGCATTTTCTAAATATTGATCAATAAGAATAGTATTATTGGTTGAAACACTCATTGCTTTTGCAGCAAATGATTTTAAAGCTTTATCATCATAGGCAATTTCCATTGCTCTTCCTCCCAGGACATAAGAGGGGCGTATGAGAACTGGGTATTTAATTTGATTAGCTATTTGAAGGGTGTCTTTGATATTGTTACTTGTACCGTTTTTAGGTTGCTTGATGTTAAGTTTATTAAGAACATTACTAAATAAATTTCTATCCTCTGCAAGATCAATAGCTTGGGTTGAAGTTCCTAAAACTTTTATTCCAGCTTCTTCTAATTGTTTAGCAATTTTGAGAGGTGTCTGACCTCCAAACTGCACATAAACTCCCAATACATTGCCATTTTCTGCTTCTTTGTTATGAATTTCAATTACACTCTCTGCAGTTAACGGCTCAAAGTATAATCTATCAGATGTATCATAATCTGTTGACACAGTTTCAGGGTTGCAATTGATCATAATCGTTTCAATATTTTTTTCTTTAAGAGCAAAAACAGCATGTACACAACAATAGTCAAATTCAATCCCTTGGCCTATCCTGTTTGGCCCACTCCCTAAAATAATAATTTTATTCTTGTCAGTAGGGTCAGCTTCGCAGTATTTTTCATTTTCAAAACACCAATCATAAGTTGAATATAAATAGGGCGTTTTAGAATTAAATTCACCAGCACAAGTGTCGACTAGTCGATATACAGGTTTTATTTTGTATTTAGTGCGTAACTCACGAATTTCACTTTCCTGCAATTTTTTTAGTTCCGCTATTTTTTTATCGGAAAAACCATTTTTTTTTGCAACTAATAACACTTTCTCATTTAATTCATTACTTACAATCATTTTCTCTATATTTATGATGGAATCGATTTCATCAATGAACCAAGGATCATAATTAGTAATCTTCTGAATAATGTTTTTATTAACCCCTAAACGTAGCGCCTCTCCAATTATTAATAATCTTTGAGAAGATTGTGGTTTTAGTTTTTGAACAATATTTTCTTTGGTGAAGGAGGAATTTTTCGGAGAATCTAAACCATTTAGCTCATACTCAAGAGATGCAAAACCTTTTTGCAAAGACTCTGTAAAGGATCGTCCAATACTCATTGTTTCCCCTACTGATTTCATAGAAGTTGTTAAATTTGAGTCAGTGCCTATAAACTTTTCGAAAGTAAAACGCGGTATTTTTGTTACTATATAATCGATACTAGGCTCAAAACTCGCAGGTGTAGTGGTGGTGATATCATTTTGTAATTCATCTAGCGTATAACCGACCGCCAGTTTAGCAGCAATTTTGGCAATAGGAAAACCAGTTGCTTTTGATGCTAAGGCTGATGAACGACTTACCCGCGGATTCATTTCAATAACATTAAACTCACCATTCAAAGGATTTATGGCAAATTGTACGTTTGATCCTCCTGTATCCACTCCTATTTTACGAAGTACTTTAAAACTAGCATTACGCAATAGTTGGTATTCTTTATCTGTAAGTGTTAACGATGGCGCAACGGTAATACTGTCTCCAGTGTGAACCCCCATAGGATCAATGTTTTCAATAGAACAAACAATGATACAATTATCTTTGGAGTCTCTTACAACTTCCATTTCAAATTCTTTCCATCCAGCAACTGATTTTTCAATTAAAATCTGGTTTGTTGGGCTAGCATTTAATCCTCTTATACATAAATCTTCAAACGTTTTATTATAGAAGGCAACACCTCCTCCTGTTCCACCTAGAGTAAAACTTGGTCTTATAACCAGAGGTAAAGATAATTCTTTTTTGACATTTAATGCTTGTGCAATATTATCTACAATAATACTTTTTGGACATGACAATCCAATTTCTTTCATGGCTTCCTTAAATTTTTGTCTATCCTCTGCCAAATCAATAGCTTTTGGATTAGCGCCAATCATTTTGATTTTGTATTTTTTCAAAATTTTATTTTGATACAGTTCCATAGACACATTTAAAGCTGTCTGACCACCCATTGTTGGCAATAGAGCGTCTGGTTTTTCTATTTTGATGATTTCTTCAACAAATTCTTTTGTAATTGGTTCAATATAAGTTTTATTAGCTAATTCGGGATCTGTCATAATAGTAGCTGGATTAGAATTAATTAAAACAACTTCATAACCTTCATCTCTAAGCGATTTGCATGCTTGTGCTCCTGAATAATCAAATTCACAAGCTTGACCAATTACAATTGGCCCAGCACCAATTATTAAAATTTTTTGAATATCTTTTCTCTTAGGCATTTTTTTGAATTAATTGATGAAATTGATCAAACAAGTAATGGCTGTCATGTGGACCAGGGCTGGCCTCAGGATGGTATTGGACACTAAAGATTGGTAAGTTAACATGCTTTATACCTTCATTAGAACCATCAAAAAGCGACACATGAGTTTCTTTGACATTGGAAGGAAGGGAAGATCGATCAACTTCGAACCCATGATTTTGCGCAGTAATTTCCACAATAGAGGTTTCTAAATTTTTTACTGGATGGTTTCCTCCGCGATGACCTTGAAACATTTTTTTTGTTTTAGCTCCTAGTGCCAAACTTAAAATTTGATGACCCAAACAGATACCAAATATTGGAATTTCTTTTTTTATAAGTTTGTTAATTACAGGAATAACTTTTTCTCCCGTAGCAAAAGGATCTCCTGGTCCATTTGATAAAAAAATTCCATCAGGGTTAGTTTTCATTATTGAATCAAAAGAAGCGTGGGAAGGTAAGACTGTAGGTGCAAAGTTGGAATTAATTAAATTTCGTAAAATATTTTGTTTAATTCCAAAATCAAGACAAGTAATATTGAATGATTGATTATTTTTTTTTGTATATTGATTATTTTCTAGTTGCCAAATATTTTCTGACCACTTGTACGCATCCAGAGTTGTGACAACAGAGGCTAAATCAAGATTTTGTAATCCGTTCCATTTATCAATCTCTTGTGATAAGAGGTCTAAGCTAACTTTATCTTCTCCAAAATTAATAATGGCTGCCTTTATTGCTCCTTGTTCGGCAAGTAAACGAGTTAGTTGACGTGTATCTATATTAGTTATGCACGGTGTGTTGTTTTGAACAAAAAAAAAATCAAGATTAGAGTCACTTCTCCAACTTGATTCATGGTGGACTGTTTGATTTAATATACACCCACTGGCATGAATTTTATTTGATTCAACGTCTAGATTATTTGTCCCCACAATACCTATGTGAGGGAAAGTAAAGGTGATTATTTGTTTTGCATAAGATGGATCTGTTAATATTTCTTGGTACCCTGTCTGGGAGGTATTAAAGCATAGTTCTCCAATATTGCTAGTTTTAGCGCCCATTCCCTGACCCCAATAAACCTTGCCATTTTCTAAAATAAGAGCAGCTGAAGGAGGTTTAAGCAAGGGATGATCATTAGTGTCTTTCATCATATCAGATTGAGGCAAACGAGCGTTTACTAGGCATTTTAAAATGTATAGTCAAGGATTAGTTGTATTTCATGATAAGAGTTATAATAATAATTTTTCTTAAAAAAACGATTCTGCAGAATGGATAATAAAAATGAGTTTACGAATAATTATTGAGGACAAATACAAAAATGCCATTAAGGCAAAAAATACTATTGAGATTAATACTCTTCGTTTAATAAAAAGTGCGATTAAGGATAGGGATATATCCAATCGTTCTGGAGACAATAATAAAGGTATTGTAGATTTAGAAATTTTGTCTTTATTACAAAACCTCATTAAGCAACGTAAAGATTCAATTGATTCCTTTAAAGTTGCCTCTAGGAACGATTTAATTGCTGTAGAGCAAGGTGAAATTGATGTTATTAGGCAATTTTTGCCACAACAACTCAATGAAGAAGATACGGAAAAAATAATTGAAAAAATAATTTCTGAAAATAATTTTTACACTCTAAAAGATATGGGTGGTTTAATGAAGAATCTTAAAAGTAGTCATGCAGGAAGCATTGATATGGCATTAGCAGGAAAGATAGCTAAATCTAAACTTTCATAGGAATGTCTTTTTTAAAAACTGATCTTGATAAAATAAAATCTAAAATTTCAATTAGCAGTGAATTAGAAAAAAAAGCAAAATTAGTTCAAAAGGGAAGAGATTACTGGTGTTGCTGCCCTTTTCATGAGGAGAAAACACCATCATGTAAAATTAATGATGATCAAGGATCTTTTTATTGCTTTGGATGCGGTGCTAAGGGAGACATTTTTACTCTTTATACAGATCTTTATAACTATAATTTTGTTGATGCAGTTAAGGAGCTTAGCCAACGTGCAGGAGTTAATATTAAATTTCAGGATGCGCAACAAACCAAACAAGAAAACCAAGTTGAAGCTATTTTAAAACTAACAAGTGAGTGGTATCAAAATAATCTTGAAGTTTCAGAGGCTCAAAAATGTAAATTATATTTGGAAGGTCGAAATTTATCCGATGAAACTATTAGTCAATTTAAATTAGGCTATTCTTATAATGCCTCATCCACACTCTATAAATTTTTAAAAAGTAAATCTTTTAATGATGAGGATTTACTCAAAAGTAATGTTGTTAAGTTAGATAAGAACAACAAAATTCGAGATTATTTTTATAAGCGGCTAATTTTTCCTATCTTGAACTTACAAGGACATATTGTTGGATTTGGGGGAAGGGCTTTAGATGACTCCAATCCGAAATATATCAATTCTCCTGAGAGTAACATATTTCAAAAAAGGCATCTTTTATATAATTTGAATTTAGCTAAAAATACCGCACGAAAAAAAAACAACATTCTAATTTGTGAGGGATATATGGATGTCATTTCACTTTATCAAAATGGTTTACAGAGTGTCGTAGCACCTTTAGGTACAGCTTTAACAGAGGATCAACTCCAACTTTCTTGGAAATATTCTACTAAGCCTACGATTATGTTTGATGGAGACAATGCGGGTATAAGGGCTTCTTATAAATCTGCAGTTATGGCCCTGCCTTTAATTTCAGCAAAAAAATTTCTTCAGTTTGTTTTGTTACCAGAGGGGTTTGATCCTGACAGTTTTATAAATAATGTTTCATTTGATAAATTTGTTGAATTATTAAAAAAACCTCAATCTCTTGCCCATTTTATTTTTTCTCAATCAAGTAAATCTATTAAATTGAATAGTGCAGATGAAAAAATATCATACGATAAATATCTAGATGATTTGGTGCAAACAATTAAAGATAAAAAAACTCAATATTTTTATAAAAATGAACTTAAGTCACTTTTTTTTGATAAAATACGGCAATCGCGGCCCTCATTTAAGGGAAAAAACATTACCGTAAAAAAAATTAATACTTCCTTATATAATCAGCAGATATTATCTTTTATAGCTAGTGCAATTAATCATGTTCCAATTCGTCAAAAGATTTTAGAAGATTTACAGGCAACAGATTTATTGAACAATGCACACCGAAATCTGATTAGAGATATAAAATCTGATGATAATTTAGATTTACAAACTGATAAATTGCTTAATAAATTGAAAAAATCTGATCATAAAGAGCTTATAATATCCTGCCTAAATTCTAAAATTTATCAATTATTTCCTTATTCCCATTCAAAATTTGATCCCCAATTAGCCTATCAAGAAGTGCTAAAATCATTAAAGAATCTCAATACAAGGCTTTTAAATTTGAAAAAAATAAATAAAAGCCTAGATGACTTTATAAATGACTCAAATGTCCTTAATTGGAGTGAATTACAAAATATTAATTTGGAAATCTTAGACGAGGATTGATTGATAATGGTTATGAAAAAAATAAATAAAAAAACTTCAGTAAAGAAAAAAGCATTGAAAAAAAAAGTATCAGTTAAATCTAAATTATTAAAAAAATCTTCAAAAACTAAAGTAGTTAAGAAAAAGAATTTAAGAAGTAAAAAAAAAGATATTAAGAAAAAAAAACCTAGAAAAAAAATTGTATCTAAAAAATTAATAAAAAAAACATTAATAAAAAAATCTATAAAAATAAAAAAAGGGAAAAGGTTAGTTAATAAACAATCTTTAAAAACTACTGCGAATAAAGAACATAAAGTAAGAAAAAAAAGAGAAAAAAAAATAATTAATTTTGACGATTATTTAAAAGGTATTGTTACAAAATTAATTGAAAAACATAAAATTGATGGCGTGTATACATCAAAAATTATTGAAAAAGGTGTTCCAAAAAAATTTAGAATTCCTGAAAATGTTTTAAAAGTTGAAGAATTTTTAAAACAAAATAATTTTACTATTTTATCCGAAGCAGAGGCATCTGAATTGCTGAAAGCCTCTAAAGAAGATTCACAATCTTCAACTGGAGAGACTGAGGCAGAGAGTAAAAAACAAACAGGAAAAACTGATGATCCAGTAAGATTATATTTGCGTGACATGGGATCCGTTGAACTACTAAGTAGGGAAGGAGAAATAGCGATTGCCAAAAGAATTGAATCGGGTCGTGAACTCATGATTGGGGCAATTTGTGAAAGTCCAATGACAATGCGTTCAATTATTAATTGGAAAGAATCAATCAAAGAAGGGACAATGCTATTGAGAGATATTGTTGATTTGGAACAGACATATGACATGTCAGATATAGGAGATACTAAAATCAATGACACACTCCATTTGATTGAGGGGGCAGTGGAAAACAAAGAGAATGCCAAAAAAGAAAAAAAAGAAAAAATATCAAAAACAGATAATACTGATGAAGAAGGGATCAGTGAGATATCAGATGAAGATGAAGATGAAGATGATAGTTTAAACGTATCCCTGGCCGCAATGGAGGAAAAGTTAAAGCCAAAAGTTCTAAAAGATTTTGATGAAATAACTAAACAATTTAAAAAACTTCAAAAATATAGTCATAATTTAATTGCGGCTGATATAAATAATGCAACAAAATATGTAACATTAGAAAAAAAATATAAAAAAATCCAAAAAGAAATGATTGTTTCGATGAAGGAGGTGCACTTTAATGCTTCAACTATCGAAGCACTAATGGAGTCATTATATGAGCTTAATAAAAAATTATTAGTGCGTGAGGGTCGTATGCTTCGAATGGCATTGAATGCAGGCCTTTCTAGAGAGTCTTTCATTGAATATTATTTAAGTTTTAATTTTGAAAAAAATTGGATTCAAACTTTATTAGCACTCAAAGAAAAAAGTTGGGAGAAGTTCATTAACAAAAATCATATTGAAATAAATAAATTAATTGATGAAATAAAAGAAATTCAGTTTGCGTGTGAACTTCCTTTGGTTGAATTTAGACGCATCGTTAGCACTGTACAAAAAGGAGAACGTTTAGCCAATCGCGCTAAAAAAGAAATGATCGAATCGAACCTTCGTTTAGTGATTTCCATTGCAAAAAAATATACGAATAGAGGATTACAATTTTTAGATCTTATTCAAGAGGGAAACATAGGCTTGATGAAGGCTGTTGATAAATTTGAATATCGTCGTGGATATAAGTTCTCTACTTATGCAACTTGGTGGATTCGTCAGGCTATTACTAGATCTATTGCGGATCAAGCTCGCACAATTCGTATTCCTGTTCATATGATTGAGACAATTAACAAAATTGTTAGAACAACAAGACAAATTATGTCAGAGATAGGGAGAGAACCAACGCCCAATGAATTAGCAGATAGGTTGCACATGCCTCTTGATAAAGTGAAAAAAGTACTTAAGATTGCAAAGGAGCCAATTAGTTTGGAAACACCAGTAGGTGATGAAGAAGATAGCTCACTGGGTGATTTTATTGAAGATAAAAATGCCCTCATTCCTATTGATGCCGCTGTAAAAAGTTCGTTAAGGGATACAACAACACGTATTTTGTCCTCTCTAACCCCAAGGGAGGAAAGAGTGCTTCGTATGCGTTTTGGAATTGGGATGAATAGTGATCACACATTAGAGGAAGTAGGGCAGCAATTCAGTGTTACAAGAGAACGAATTCGTCAAATAGAAGCAAAAGCACTCCGCAAATTAAAGCATCCTACTAGGGCTAAAAAATTAAAAACTTTTTTAGATGAATAATGCAATTAATATTACTTGGCACAGGTTGTCCGAAGGTTGATCATAAACGTTTTGGTCCTTCCAATTTAGTTTTCACAAAAAATACCACCATCTTAGTTGATTGTGGTTCGGGTGTATCTCAACGATTGCAAGAAGCAAAGGTATCAACGGCAAATATTGATGCACTTGTATTAACTCATTTACACTCCGATCATGTGGTAGATCTTTACCAATTAATTATTTCCAGCTGGCATTCGTATCGAATAAATCCATGGAAGATTTATGGTCCCAAAGGAACGAAAAAATTTGTTTCAAAAATTATGGATGCTTGGAAAGATGAGAGACAATTGCGCATTAAGTATGAGGAGCGGTCTTCCATTGCTGCGTTTAATTTA
>PTLB01000080.1 GCA_002938255.1 Alphaproteobacteria bacterium MarineAlpha5_Bin3
TTTAGGTACCGGACAAGCTATTAGAGTGGCACAAGATGGAAATGTTGAAGTTTTATTGGTACATCACACTACTTCTGAAATTAAATTTATGAATGATGGATATGGTTTAATAAGACATGAATTAATGTACAACGATTACGTTTTGGTAGGACCAAATGAAGATCAATTGGACTGTAAGTCTGTCGAAATAAAATTTAAAGAAATTAAGCAAAAGAAATTACCTTTTATTTCTAGAGGAGATGATAGCGGTACACATAAAAAAGAATTAGAATTATGGAATAGTATTAATTTTTCACCACTTTCTTCTTCTTGGTATCAAGAAGTAGGACAAGGTATGGGCATTACATTATTAATGGCCAATGAAAAATTAGCTTATACTTTAAGTGATCGAGGAACTTGGATTGCCTTTAATAAAAAAGAAAATTTAAGTATCATTTGTGAAAATCTGCCCCCTTTGTTCAACCAATATGGTTTGATTATTGTAGATCCTTTAGTAAATAGTAATCTAGATATTGAAAATGCTAATATTTATGTAAATTGGCTTATTTCTGATAGAGGAAAAGAGTTAATTAATAATTTTAGAAAAAAAGGACAACAATTATTTTATTTTAATCACCATTAAAAATTCAACAAATACTAATTATATATAAACATTATAATTTGCATTATTAAAATTACAATATTTCAAAAAATATTGATTGAGACACAGAGTAGATGATAATATGATTTATTAAGAAATAATTTAAATCAAAATACTTTATGGTTAATAGATTTTCAGTTCCTAATTTATATGATTGCACAAAACATTTAGCTAATGTTGCATCTCGCAAAATTCAACCAGAATTAATTCTTAAAAATGCGCATATATTATCAACTTACACAAATAGAATTCTTGAAAATAAAGAAATTTGGATATCAAAAGGGAGAATTGCATGTATTGAAGAGAATGGTCAAGCTGAAAAAATTTTTAATTATAAAAATTTGGTTTTATTTGATGCACAAAATAATATCCTGGCACCAGGACTTATTGATCCGCATATGCATATTGAAAGCAGCATGATGACTGGTTGCGCTTATGCAGAAGCTGCTTTATTAAATGGTACCACAACAATATTTTGTGATTCACATGAAATAGGAAATGTTTGCGATACCGAAGGCATAGAATGGATGCTTGAGGATTGTAGGCAAGCACCTTTATCAATTTTTCTTACACTTCCTAGCACTATACCAGCTACTAATAACATTTTGGAAACTGCTGGAGGAGATTTAACACCTCAGAAAATTTCACAATTATTTGATCAGTGGCCAGAAATACTTGGTCTTGGAGAAAAAATGGACTTTGTTTCTGTAAATAACGGAAATGAAAGATCTCATGACATCATAACAGAAACTTTAAAACGGAACTTGCCAATTAGTGGACATGTATTTGGAAGAGAATTTGTAGCTGCTTATGCAGCAAGTGGAATAACTGACACTCATGAAGCAGAAGAAAAATACTTTACAAATGATCTACTCGAAGCAGGTTTATGGATTTTTTTGAGAGGAGGAAATCCTGAAACTCCTTGGAATAGCCTCCCTGAATCTTTGAAAGCAATTACTGAATTTGGCGCTAATTCGAAACGTGTTTGTGTATGCACTGATGACAGAGATGCAGATGATTTATTTAATTTTGGTTTAGATTGGGTTGTAAGACAAACCCATGCATTAGGTATAATAAATAAAGCAGAATCTTGGTCATTAGGATCACTGCATCCTGCCACAAGATATAATATAGATAGGGATTATGGAGCTTTAGGACATAGCAGAAGGGCTGATATAGTGATGCTGGACGATAATATGGAAGTTCAAAATACTTGGTTGGGAGGGCAGTTAGTTGTTGAAAAAAAGAAAATTACATCACTTCTGGATGACCAATTATCAAAACAACGATATCGATACCCAGCTCAAGCATATAATACAATTAACATAGTGAATGATATTAATTATTTACCTGAAATACCTAAGAAAAAAAAATTCAAAATAAATGTAATAAGAACCGAATTACCTGGCATCATGACTTTTAGGGAAACAGTTTTCATAGAAAATAAAATAAATTCATGGAGTGAAATTTTAAGCTTACAT
>PTLB01000081.1 GCA_002938255.1 Alphaproteobacteria bacterium MarineAlpha5_Bin3
ACGTTGGCAACGTTTCGCTCTACCACTGAGCTACTCCCGCATTTCCAAGAAAGATTATAAATCAAGGTTTTTTTATAGGCAAGAAATAATATAATTTTTAAGAATAAAGCGTATGGCAGTGTGCCAAAACAGAATTTTTTAATTTAAATCATGAAACAAGTTTAAAAAATCTTTATAATTATTACTTTTATTGACAGAATCTTTATATATTGGTTTTCTACTTTGATTAATGCTCACAGTTTTTATTGGATTTTTCTTTTTGTAAAATTCTAAACAATCAGGTTGCCAATTTAAATTACAAAATTCTAACATTTTTTTTATTTCTACTTCTTTATTTTCAACTAAATCTTCATATTTTATTTCATAAATATAGTTGCCAATCTTATTTTTCCAAAATTGCATTAAATCCCTGTAAATATTTATGTATTTGATGATATTTTTTTCATTGTATGTCCAATCCGTTCTATTGCCACCAAATAAATTTTTGTAAATTGATAAACAATTATCTTTAATATTTCTATTAACATGTATTATTTTTGAATTTGGAAAAAGCAATCTAATAAAACCTATCCAAAAAAAGTTAGAAGGAGCTTTATCAACTATAATTTTATTATTGTTAAAATATTCATAATCTGCACCAAATTTAAAAGATAATTCATTTAAATAACTTTCATTGAAAAAAGTATTTTGAAAATTTTCACTAAGTAAGTTTTTATAAAAATAAATATTCAAAACTATTGATTCACCAACCCCATAAATTTCTGAATGAGCGGATAATATTTGATGAATTAACGTTGTTCCCGACCTTGGTAATCCAACAACAAATATTATTTTTTTATTGTATAAATTTTTATTAGTAATTGAATTAAAATCTATATTTTTAAATATTTCTTTATTCTGTTTTAGAAAACTTTCTTCATATCTTAGAGGATTACTTTTTACTAAACGTTTTTTTTCATCATTTGCTATTTTAAAATATTTAAAAGCATTATCATAATCTTTTTGATCTTCATAAGATTTACCCAAAGCAAAATACAATGGAAACTTATTAATTTGAAAATATTTTTTATCATTTATTTTTTTTATCATTTCTTGCTGATGTTCTTTGCTAGTTGAATAATCAATTAAATTACTATAATTATAATCAGCTACGAATAATTCTGGTTTTTCTTTAATAGCTAATTTTAATAATTTTTTTGCTAATTCAAATTCACCATAAATTGAATAAACATTTGCTAATCTAATAATAATATTTTTAAAATATGGATCTTTTTTATAAATTTTTTCAAAAATTTTAATAGCTTCTTGATAATTATTTTGATCTAATTTTAATTCGCCATAATTTCTCAAACCAAACAAATCATTAGGATCAATATTCAATGCATTCTTTAATAATTCCTCGGATTTTGAAAGATTGTTTATTTTTCTATACACTCCACCTAAATTGACCAAAATATTTATGTTATTTGGATCTCTTTCAAGTGCTTTTAAATAAACCTTCTCAGCATGATAAAGTTTACCTTGCATTTCAAGTGACAAACCTAAAAAATTGATAAATGCCGTAATTTGGGGATATTTTGAAATTAATTTGCTAGTTCTTTTAATCAGTTCATTATGATTCCCAATTTTTAGTAAAAAACTTAAATTTTTTATTTCTGACTCTAGTAGTTTTAAATTTTTATCCATTTTAAAGAAATTAGAATATAATATTGTTAAATATAAATACTATATGAAACAGCTACCAAAAACTATTTCAATTTTTCCGTTATCAAATTTTATTTTTTTTCCTCAAACAACTGTTCCTCTAAATATTTTTGAACCAAGATACATTCAGATGGTTGATGATGCAATGAAAACAGATAGGATAATAGGAATGGTACAACCAAAAAAAATTAATCAAACTATTCCAATTTTATATAATATTGGATGTGCTGGCAAAATTACAAGTTTTAATGAAACAGAAGATGGAGGGTATTTAATTGTTTTAGATGGAATTAGTCGTTTCAAAATTTTAGAAGAGT
>PTLB01000009.1 GCA_002938255.1 Alphaproteobacteria bacterium MarineAlpha5_Bin3
TAGTTAACTTCTTGTATTCCCCTCATTACCCGAAACCAGTTCATGGGATAAAACAGATAGGGGCAAACAAAAAAACAAACATTCTATCTTTAAGGTGTCGGAAATTGAGTTATTGTAAACTATTCTAAAAAATTGGTTTTTTTTGTGTCACACTGGTGTCACAATGATATACAATTGAATATAAATTTGTGAGTGTAACAGTAAATGTATTTTAAACTTTATCTTGGTTATTGGTCGGGAAGAGAGGATTCGAACCTCCGACCCCATCACCCCCAGCGATGTGCGCTACCAGGCTGCGCTACTTCCCGAATTATTTTTTGACTGCGGTAGCTATTAATAAAGGAACTATCATCACAAGGGTCATCGGGACTGATGGATTAAATAACCAATATAATAAACCTACAGAAAAAATAAGCATCCATATTTCATTTTTTTGAAAAATTGTCATGATGACTTATTAGACTTTTATTCTAAAAATTCTATTATAAATCGACTGGGTCAATACACTTTTTAGAATTATTCAAGGGACTATTAACAAATTTACTAATTGCATAATATTCTAAATATTCTTCTATCTTAGACACAAAATTATTTTTTAAATATGACGAAGTATCGTCGTACAAATAATCTTTTGCCTCTTCAATAGATAACAATACTGGCATACGATGATGGATTTTTTCAATATATTTGTTTGCTGATTTAGTGATAATACTAAAAATCTTCTTACTATTATTTTTAAAATTAAGATATTTCCAGATACCTGCAAAATAAATTGGGTCTGCCTCAGGTACATGAACAAAATGAGGAATTTTATCATTATTTATAACAGGCCATTCAAAATAACCATTTGCAGGAATTATGCACTTTCTTTTATAAAAGGATTCTTTAAATAAAATTTTATCTCTAATGGTTTCTAATCGACTGTTAATTATATTTTTTTCCAAATTTGATTCTTTGTTCAAAAAAGTATAACCCCATTTTGCATATTCCAAATCCATTTTTTTATTATTAGTTATAATTTGTATGAATTGGGAAGGAGTAATATTATAGGATAGATTGTTTTCTTTTAATGGTGATATAATTTCAAAAATTTTTTTAATGGTACTTACTTTATTTAAATTAACAAAACGACCACACATGAAAAACCTATTATATCTGTTAATATAAAATGAAAAGAATTATTAAGCTGATTTTGCCAAAGGCAAGGGTTGGGATACAGCAACAGTCATCCAGCAGTCTTTAAATTCGCTTTCTTCTCTTACTTTTTCCAACGTCCAGGTAAATCCAAATTTGTTTCCCTCTTTATCTGTCATTTCAACGAAGTAATGGGCTATAAAATCTCTGACTGAAACATAAATGATATTATGATCAGTGTGATCAAGTATTATAACATATGATGGAGCATACATCATTTTCGTAAAATTCTCCAAGGGTCCTGTATACTTTCTATTAGAAGGATGAGCGAATTCCCATGTCTGGGCAACTCCAGCATTTAGAAAGGGATTATTATTATCCTTTAATGCATTAAGTTGTATGGAAACAACCTCATTGGGCTTTAGGGCGGGATTAGGCTTTAATAATTCTGCAAGAATTGTATCCGATATAAATATTGCAAATAATATTATAAGAACTTTCACATATATTATTTAGTTTGAATTAGACATAATACAATATGAATATTTTTGAATTTATCCAGGGTTTTATAATAGGTTTGAGCTTGATCATTGCAATAGGCCCGCAAAATCTATTCATAATTAGACAAGGTTTAAGGAAAAGTTTTGTTTTTATTGTGTGCTTAATATGTAGCTTGTCTGATACTATTTTAATTATTATAGGAATAGCGTTTTCGTCTTATCTTTCTAGTATCTCGCCTTTATTAATCTATATTTTAAAAATTATTGGATCAATATGGCTAATTACATATGGTATTCTCAAAATAAAAAATTCTTTCAAATTAAAAGAGTTTAAGATTGATGATAAGAACGAAATCATTCAAAACGTTATACTTACAACATTAACGCTTACTTTTTTAAATCCTCATGTTTATCTGGATACAGTTATTTTGATTGGAACAATTGCGTTAAATTTTCATTACAAATTATCTTTTGGAACAGGTGTTGTTATTTCTAGTTTTGTTTTCTTCTTTTGTTTGGGATATTTTTCTAAATTCATATCAAAATTTATACAAAATAATAAATCATGGTTCTGGATAGACAATATTTTTGGAACCTTAATGATTTGTTATGGACTATTTTTTATATTAAGTATCTAATATAAAGACCTCAAAAGTTGATCAAGTTCTTGCGATACAAAATCACTATCTTCTTTAGTAAAAGGCAAAGGAGGCTTAATCTTAATTACATTGTGATATGGGCCATCTGTACTCAACAAAATACCTTGGTTTCTTAATTTGTTGATAATAAGTGATGCCAATTTTTTATTAGGTTCATTTATTGAATTATTAACAAAATCAATCCCTATAAATAACCCCCTCCCCCTTACTTCTGAAATTAATTTTGGATGATTTTTCTTAATTAAATTTAAAGAATTAAGAAAATATTTACCAACATCCAGAGCACGTTTTTGCAACTGTTCATTTTCAATAACCTCAAGTACGGCATTCCCTACGGCACAAGAAACTGGATTGCCACCAAAAGAATTGAAATATTCCATTCCATTATTAAACACATTCGCAATTTCTTTAGTTGTAACTACCGCTGCAATGGGATGCCCATTTCCCATGGGCTTGCCTAATGTTATAATATCTGGAACAACTCCATGCTCTTCAAATCCCCAAAAATTATTACCTACACGACCAAAACCTGTCTGAACTTCATCAATAATACATAATGCACTTTTTTTTCTAACAAGTTTAAAAGTTTCCTTAAGGTAGTTAGGTGGTAAAATAATTTGACCGCCACAACCCAAAATACTCTCCACAAAAAAACAAGATAATTTTTTATTATTGGAATAAATTTGATCAATTATCTTTTGAACATCTTTAATATATTCCTTTATCCAAAATTTATTTTTATACTTCCAATCTCCTCTAATTCCATCAGGCATTTTTGTGACATGTACATGATCTTTTTGACCTTTTCCTCCCTTTCCTTTAAATTTATATGGACTGAGATCTATAAGGGTATTGGTGTGTCCATGATAAGCATTATCAATAACTAAAACATCTCTTGAATGTGTGTATGTTTGTGCAATACGGTAAGCCAAATCGTTTGCCTCTGATCCTGTGCAAACAAAAAAAACTGTATCTAATTTTTTAGGAAATTTACTTAAAAGTTTTTCACTGTAATCATTCATTATTTTATAAATATATCTTGTATTGGTATTTAGTTTTTCATTCTGATTAACTAAGGCTTCGTGGATTTTTGGATGACAATGTCCAACATGTGAAATATTATTTACACAATCCAAATATTGTCTACCTTTATCATCATATAAATACTGACCTTTGGCTTCAAGGAATTGAAGGGGTTTGTTATAAGAAATGGATAAATTATTGCTAACTAGTGAACGTCTTTTAGTAATTAAATTAGCAATATGTTCGTGTTTTTTAAAAAAAGAATTGGGAATACCCAAAATTAAATTTGGATCAGGTGATATTTTTGACCACATAGGAATTAGGATGTCTTCAGATACACCAGGAAAATTTTCTTTTTCCCCCATCATATTCATTATAATTTGAAAATGTAAATGAGGCGGCCAATTACCATTGATAGGATAGTTACCTATTTCAGCTAGTACTTGCCCTTTTCTAATTTGCTGCCCAACATGCAATAATTTTAAGCATTTTTTAGACAGATGGCCATAGATTGTATAAAATCTATTTTTTTTATCTATTGCGTGCTCTAGGACAATTGTCGGACCATAGTCAAATTCAAAAGCATTATCTGTGAGTATCAGTATCTTACCATTTAACGGTGAATGAATAAAAGTGCCTGCTGAAGCAAATATATCAATACCAATATGAATATCACGTCTGGTATTGGGATTTAATAATGATACATAATTTTTTCCCTTATAAAAGTTTCTTTTTTCTCTGTATAAACCTATGCCAATACTAGAATTATTTTTGCTTAAATAAGAATTAATTTTTTTTGATATTGACTTGGGATTGTGTGTAGAGTTTTTTGCAAAAATAGATTCAGAATTTAAATATATGGTAGATTTATTAATTTTATTTAAATCAAAATCTAAAATATTAGAAAATTTGTTATTTTTTAAGTAATCTATAACTTTTGAATAATTATTAGTTATGGGATAATCACATAAGTCACGAAGAAAATAAATAAATAAATATGGATTAATTTTATCTAATTTATATAATAGGGACCAAGCATCTTTTTCACTTATACCAAGGTATGTATTATTTGGAAATTTCTTCCTTTGTTTAGCCGCCATTATAACGGTAATTGTTAAACGAGATTTGACAAGCGACATTAAAGAAAAAAATTCATCAAAAGTAATTGAAAAGATATTGTGATAACTAAGGATAATATTTTTTAAAGGAGAATATAAATCACTTTTATTCATTAGTGCATAAGATAGGGTTATAGCTAAATCATTAATTGTAGGTGCAAAAATCATATCTCCAAAATCAAGCAATCCAATTACTTTATTATTCTTAACAACTAAATTGTAATTATTGGCATCCCCATGAGTTAATGAAAAGAGTAAATTATTTTTATTTTTTTTAACAAAATATTCATATTCTTGAAAATTATTTTTAATAATGGTTTTTCTCTTTCCTTTAAATAAATTGGTATCTTTTTTTATCCAATCAATTGAAGATGGGTCCCATTCAAACTTTCTAAAAGATGAGGCATGTCCAAGATTTTGTAATTCTTTTGATAAATTTCCCAGCAAAGAGCCTAATGATAATTCTAATTCTTTAGAGGATTTGGACTTTGCATAAATTTGACCCTCTATATAACTTAAAATACGTACATAACATGATCTGCCAATTTCATCTTTGTAAATATTTAATGTTGAATGTATTTTTTTTGGGATAAAGTCTTTTATGGACGCTCTAGAATTTAAGTTAGTTAAAAGAAAATCCTGCATTTCCAAAAAATTTTTAGACTCTAAGGGATTGGAAATTTTAAGAACATATAATGATTTTTTATTAACCTTAATTAAATAATTCTTATCTCTTTCGCTGTTTAATACATTTAATGACAAATTCTTTTTATTGAGAAAAGGATAATTAGCTCTTAGCCATTTAATTAAATGGTATTGATTAATTTTTGGTGGTAGTGAATTAAAAACTGACATAAATTATTAATCCAATCTATATTAGAAAATGAATGATAAAAGAAATAATTTTGTATGTATTGGGGCCTTGCATCCTGATTATGTATTACAGCTAAAAAATAATTATTTCAAAAATAGAACCAATCCAATATCTCATAAAAAACATTTAGGTGGTGTAGCTTATAACATTGCCTCAAAACTTGCATTTTTAAATATAAAAACCGAATTGATTTCTCTTAATTGTAAGTCTGTAAATAAAAAGTGGTTAATAAAAAATAAAATAAAATTCACGTCCTTGACTGAAAAAATTTATGACAGGTATTACACGTCAGTACTGAATCATAAGGGTGAAATGATTTTAGGTTTAGCATATATGGATAATTATGAAAAAGTTTTACCGGTATCTAATATAAAAAATAAAATAAACAAAAACATTATAATTGATTTAAATCTGCATCACAGAAATATAAAATCTTTAATTACAAAGTATCATTATAAAAATAATATATGTGTTTGCGGAACTTCTTCCCACAAAGTTTATAAGATTAATGATTCTTTGAATAAAATTAATGTCCTTATTCTTAATAAGCAAGAAAGTTTAAATCTTACAAATAAAAAAAGTATTAAAGAAGCATTGCAAAATATAATTGAACAAAATAAAAATCTAATAATTGTCATAACTAATGGCAGAAATACAGTTTTTGCATATCATGACAACATGATATATTCATGTAAGCCACTTAAAGTGAAAATTAAAAATGAAAATGGGGCTGGAGATGTAATGAGTGCCTTATTTAATTATTATCTACTAAAATTAAAAAAATTTAATGAAGTGCTAGCTAAGAGTGTTGCTGCCGGTGGTTTACAAGTTTCTGGTTATCAATCAGAAAAAAAAACATATTTGCAAAAAATTGATCATATGTCTAAAAACATTAAAGTAAAAGTCAGTAAATATAATGGATAAATCATATTTTGATATTAGTGAAGAAATTCAATTAGCATTAAACAGTCACAAACCAATTGTAGCTTTGGAAAGCGCATTGATAAGTCACGGTCTTCCCCATCCAGAAAATATTTATGTAGCGCAACACTCAATGAATACCGTTAGAGAAAATGGTTCTGTTCCTGCGACCATTGCCATCATAAATGGAAGAATAAAAGTGGGATTGAGCAATGAAGATATGAGCATTTTAGCAGAAAATAAAAACGTGGAAAAGGTTTCAAGGCACAACCTTGCTATTGCCTTAAATAACAACAATCATGCAGCCACAACGGTTGCTTCAACTATTTATCTAGCTGCCAACCTAGGAATCAAGTTTTTTGCTACAGGAGGTATTGGGGGGGTACATTTGGACGCTGAAAACACATTTGATATATCTTCTGATTTGAGTGAGCTATCTAGAACCTCTATGTGTGTTGTGTGTAGTGGAGCGAAATCTATCTTGGATTTAGATAAAACTTTTGAAAGATTGGAAACTCTTGGAATTTCAAGAATTGGTTATCAAACAAATTATATGCCAGGATTTTGGTACTATCAAACTGATAAAAAAGTAGATCATAATTTCACGCAAATGAATGAATTAACTAGTTATTTAAAAATACGCGAAAGTATTAAGCAAGATGGTTCAGTTTTGGTGTTTAATCCCGTTCCTGAAGATAAGGCTATAGATAAAAACCTAGTTCAAGGATGGATTAAAAGTTCAGTTAACAAAGCTAAAAAAAACTTCATAGGAGGAAAGGAATTAACACCTTACCTAATTGATGAAATTAATAAATTATCAAAAAATAAGACACTAGAAGCAAATAAGGAACTTATTATCAATAATGCTGCATTAGCAGGTAGGTTAGCTGCGAATTTTAATCAAAATTAATTAAGTTTTTTTATTTCCTTTTGAAGTAGTGAAAAGAACTTTTCTTGATTAGCCTCAACCATGACATAACAATTAGGAATTCTTCCACTTACCCCATACCAATCTACTACAGTTACTCCTCTTGTAAGTGATGAATTTTCTTCAACTTGCACATTAACTAATTTTCCTTCAAAAATATTAGGATCAATTAAATAAGCTATTACACAAGGATCATGCAAAGGAGTTTCATCTACTTCATAAAGTTTACGATGAAATTTAGAATAAAATTCCATTAGATCAGCAAAAAAAATGGATGATTTATTCCCATTTGATTTAATATCTTCAATAATTTTATCATTGACATTTACCTTGTGTGTTACGTCCAATCCCATCATTATCAAGGGTATTCCCGACTTTAAAACAATGTTTGCTGCATGAGGATCAACATAAATATTAAATTCTGCCGACGGTGTTATATTACCTAAAGACATGCCAACACCCCCCATGAATATAATTTTTTTGATATATTTTTTAATAAGTGGTTCTTTTTGCAAAGCTAAAGCAATATTGGTTAAAGGCCCAGTTGGACATATATAAATAGCTTCAGGTTGTTCCAAACAAGTTTTGATTATAAAATCTACAGCATGTAAATCTTTAATTTTATAATCATTTTTAATTTTTATGGGAGAGCCATCAATATCCAAGCCGCTTTTTCCATGGACATGTGCAGCAGTAATTAAATCAAATTTAATAGGTTTATCTGAACCTGCATAAATTGGAATATTAGTTTTTCCAATCAGTGTACAAATTTTAAGTGCGTTATTTTTTGTGTTTTCAAGGGTGGCATTCCCTCCTACGCATGTAATCCCTAATATTTCAATATTATCATTTGCCGCTGCTAACATAATAGCAACTGCATCATCATGACCAGGATCACAATCTAAAATAATTTTTTTCAATTAAATAAAACCTCTTAATGGAAGATTGGGTCTCTGGAGCCAATTCTCTTTTGGATAATCTGCATTACCATCAATAACATGGAATGTATAAGCATGCCTTGATTTATTACTTTTATTTTCACAGGAGTAATGTGGGAGTCTCCCGTGTAATAAGACAAGAGTCCCTTTTTTTACTTCAACTGGAGTGTCGGTTTTTTCAAAAGGAGTATCATTAAGACTAATCATTGTCATTTTATTATTTTTTTTAGTAAATAATTTTCTTAACGGCCCTTTATGAGCTCTACTAGCAACCCATAAACATCCATTATCAATGTTTGCGTCTTCTAAAGCCACCCAAAATCCTACTGCTGTTTCTGGTTTTGTATATAAAAAAGTCGAATCTTGATGGCAAACAACTTCTCCTCCTATTCTTGGTTGTTTAAAAATATACATCGATTGCAATAATAAAGGACATAATACTCCTATAGATTTTGCAATATTATCTAAATCTTTTCTATGAGAAAAATTGAAGAACTCATTGTCAAGATCATGCAATGCATGTCCTATTTTATTAATGACTAATTCTTTATCATTGGTTAAATTACCATTTTCGTCAAAAGCCTTATCTTCAAAAAAAAATCTAATTTTATCGCCGGACTCCAAAAAATAATTATCATTTGCATGATATTCCTTATTGGTGTCAAAGATTGATTGGTAGCTTTTTTGATCAAAATTACCTGTTAAATATTGTGCCCTTTTTTTAAGATTATCACAGTCTTCTTTAGAGTAAAAATCCTCTATAACTAAATAACCATTATCTTTCCAAAAAGATTTCATTCTATTATTGAAAGGCAGGTCTTTTTTGTGAAATTGAAACATAAGCAATTTTTTTTACAATCCAATAAACTTAGTAAGAAATGGAATGCCTATTTTAATTATTTGCAAAATTTGAGGTAAAATAAATCTTCCGGAAGTTGCTAAAAAAAATACTATTGCACCAATAATTATAACAAAAATCAATATTTTAAATATATCTGGATTATTGGATATTTTATTTCTTCTATTACGAAAAATAACCAATAAAATAACAACTAAAGCAATAACAATTAATAATCTGACCATTTATCCAACCTATATTGAGATTTAGTTTCTAATCAACGCTTTTTCATACTATTAAATTTTAAACTATTAGCTTTATATTTTTGTTGATATGTTACTAATTTATTAAAAACCTTTTGTGAAAACTATATTTGGTTAAATTGTCACTTTAACAAGGAAATTAAAAATCAATCAATAAATTATTCAAGTTTTACAACGAATTTTTAACTATAAGTTTGTTGTCAGCCATTTTAACTTTGATTTAAGCCATTTTGATATACGTTTAATACTTATTGTTTTTTTTATTATAAAGAATATATTTCAAGATAATACTTCTTATATTTCAATAACTTACATAATTTATCCTAATAATTTGCGATTCCTGATAAATTTGGTGTTTTAGTGAATAAACAATACAACAATTTCAATTAGTTAAAGAAAAATAAATTTTTTTTATTAACTGAATTATTAAAAAATATATTGAGAACATCACTTAAGATAAGCTTAAGTATCGTGATGAACATTGTTCGAGGAGTTAAATATGGGTATGTTAGATACTGTTAAGAATTGGTTGAGGCAAATAGCAGAAGTAGGACTGATGTTGATTGCAGCAGCTGTGGTTCTCGAAATAATATTTGGATCAGGGATTCCTTTTTTAGGGGTTTCTATCCTAGGAAACATCACGGCGCTATCTAGTCAATTAGGAGAACAGGGACTTGTTGGGATTATTGCCCTAGCAATCATTATCTGGCTCTATAATCGTAGATAGAATTTCTTTCTAAAAAAGGAGTTAAGCAATGATGGATACAGCAAAAAGTTTTCTAAGAGGTGTAATGGATATAGCTTTGGTGATTATTCCCCTTAGCGTAGTGTTAGGTGTTATTTTTGGCCCTAGCGTTCCATTTATTGGCACTGCAGTAGTTGCTAATATCTCAGATTTAATATCATCTCTTGGTGGTAGTGGATTAGTTGGAATTATCGTTTTAGGAATCTTACTGTGGTTAGCTAGAAGATAATATACTTAAAAAAAACTATTATTTAAGCCCTCTTTTAGAGGGCTTTTTTTAGTATGAAAAAGCATTCAATCAATAAATTGTTAAATGTAATGATAAAGTTACGGGATCCAAATAAAGGATGCCCCTGGGATAAAAAACAAACATTTGAAAGTATTATTCCGCACACTATTGAAGAGGTTTATGAAGTGGCGGAACAAGTTTATAAAAAGGATTATAACAAAATTAAAGATGAATTAGGGGATTTGCTTTTTCAGATAATTTTTTTATCTCAGATAGCAAAAGAAAAAAAAATATTCACTTTTAATGATGTTGTTAAGCAGATTACTGACAAAATGATTTTTAGGCATCCTCATGTATTCAAAAATAAAAAATTCAAAAACATGAAAGATTTTAACAATTGGTGGGAAGAGTCAAAAAATAAGAAATTAACAAGCTTATTAGATGATATTCCTGATAATTATCCTGAAATGTTAAAATCAAATAAAATTCAGAAAAAAGTTGCTAAAGTTGGTTTTGAATACAAGAATGATATTGAGGCTTTAGATAAGGTGATTGAAGAAGCAAATGAATTAAAAAAAGAAATCAAGAAAAAAAATAAAAAAAGAATACAAGAAGAATTAGGTGATATGTTATTTGCTTCACTTGACGTTGCAAGAAAATTACAGCTTAATCCCGAAATATCTCTAGCTAAATCAAATGAAAAATTCTCTAAAAGATGGGGGAGATTGGAGCAATTTATTATCAATGATAAAAAAGAATTTAATGATTTAAACTTAAAAGATTTTAATTTTTACTGGAATAAAGCAAAAATAAATTAACTTTTCTTTTTGAAAATAATTCTTAAGGATAAGAAAAAAATCATAAGGACAACAAAAATTAAAAAATCTCTGGATAATATACTATTCATAGTTATATTTTTAATCGATTCAAAAGACTTGATTTTACTTCCAAAATAAACAGCAACAAATATAATCGGGGAAAAACCAATAAAGGAAGTTAATATAAACTTAATAGAATTAATTTTTAGTATTGATAAACACACATTTTGCATCATTAATGGGGGTCCTGGCATCATTCGAAACAATATGAGATATTCAATAGAAGAATTTGAAATATATTTGTTAATCTTTGTGGAGTATTTATCGTAAATATTTGTAAATAATTTTTTTAAGAATAATTTTGAAACTGTAAAAAATATTAAACTGCCCAAAACAATTGATAAAATAGATATAATATAGCCTATGTAAATTCCAAAAAAATAACCAGCAGAAACAACAAATATTAAATTTCCTGGTATAGAAAAAGTATTATAAAAAAGAAGAAAAACAAAAAATATTAGAATTGAAAAATTATAATTAGTGTCAATATAGATATTAAGAAAATCTAAAAATACATAAAATTCAGTCATTAATATATAACTTTATAACCTTTATTAAATATGAAAAGTGAAATTAATAAAGTAAGAATTGCTATCATCGTAACAAGTATATCTGTATTTGCATTTAGAATACTATTTTCAATAAAAGCTCCTCTAAAACCACTTACTAAATGATAAAAGGGGTTATATTCAAAAATTATTTTCCATTGATTGTCTAATGAATCAATCGAAAAAAATGTACCTGATAAAAGACTAATAGGAACAATAACAAAATTTGAAACTGTACTTTGGGCATCCCAAGTAAAAGACAAAAAACCAGTGACAGCTCCAATTGATGAAAATATAATAATCGAAATAACTAAATAATAAAATAATCTAAAATAATTTATGTCTTGAAAATTTGTAAAGAAAGTTAATACAGTCAAATTTATCATTCCAATAAAAACACAAACAACAATAGAGGATAAAATAAGGGAAAAGAATATTTCAATACGGGAAATGGGTGACATTAAATAATCATTAAACGATCCTATTTGCTTCATGGCTATAATTACTTCTGATAAATGATTGAAACTTGCTTGCATCACAACCATTATAATGATTCCCGGAACTAAAAAATTTAAATACGATCCTCCTTCAGATGGAATACTATAATAACTTTCAATAGTGGATAAAATTATAACAAATAATAAAGTGTTGATTAATGGTGCTACAATATTGAATTGGAATTCTTTAAAAAAATCTTTTACCTCATAAATCAAGATTGTTTTGATTGCAAAGTAACTAATGTTACTCATTGTTTATTTTTGAAAAAATTTTTTAACTAATTCTATCCAATAATTTACTCCTAGAGGTAATAGATTGTCATTAAAATCATATTGAGTAGTGTGTAAATGAGCATTATGATAATTGTCATTTTGACCAATATACAGATAAGAGCCTGGTTTTTCATTTAATAAATATGAAAAATCTTCACCGCCCATTGAAGGTTCTACTTCTGTTATAACATTTTTTTCACCCACTAATTCTTTTGCTACATTGCCAGCAAAAATACTTTCATTTTTAGAGTTAATGGTAGCCGGATATTTTCTATAATATTGAATTTCAGCTTCCCCACCATTTGCTATAGCGATACCTTTAGCCGTATCATTTATTTTTTTTTCAATTAAATCTCTTGTCTCATTTTTAAAAGTCCTAACAGTGCCTCCGAGTTTAACCTCATCATCAATTACATTATAGGCGCTTCCTCCATGTATTTTCGTTACGCTTATTAAAGCCTTATCAACAGGGTTTATGATTCTACTAATAATAGTTTGAAGAGAGTTAATAATTTGAGAGGCTATTATCACTGGATCTACTGCAAGATCAGGCATTGCTGCATGGCCTCCCTTCCCCTTGACAACTATATCAAATTCATCAACTGCAGCCATCATCGGTCCGGTTGAAACACCAAATTGTCCTAGTTTCAACCCTGGCCAATTATGAAGTGCATAGACTTCATCAATCTTAAAATCTTGAAACAGTCCATCCTGAATCATTTTTTCTCCACCACCAAAACCCTCTTCTCCTGGTTGAAAAATGAAATGAACAGTTCCATCAAAGTCAGGGTTTTCACTAAGATATTTTGCTGCTCCCAATAGCATCGAGGTATGACCGTCATGACCGCATGCATGCATCATTCCTTTGTTTGTAGATTTATGTTTAAAATTATTTCTTTCGGTCATTGGAAGAGCGTCAAAATCAGCTCTTAATCCAATTGATTTATCACTGTTTCCCTTAGTACCCCTTACCCAAGCAACAATACCGGTATTAGAGTAACCATCTTTATATTCTATACCCCACTTTTTGAGTTTTTCTTTTATATATGAAGATGTTTTGTATTCTTCTAAGCCAATTTCGGGAATTCGATGAAGTTCTTGCCTCCAAGTTTTCATCTCATCTTGCATTTGATTAATACTATTTAAAATTGGCATCAAAATATTCCAAATAATCCTTTTGCATTTAATTTATTTTCACAGTCTTTTAATTGATTGTTATACTTATTTGCATTGGTTTCAACCTTTTTAGCAACGCCCAATAACCATTTTTTTGAGTTGAAAGATTTATTTTTCCAACCACTCTGTCCCTCATGATAAGCTAAATACTGATTATAAAAATCATTTTTTGGAATCCCCAGCATTTTCTTAGATTGTTCAGAATACCAACCAATAAAATCTGTTACATCTTGAAAATTTGCTCGAGATGCATTTTTATTTCCTGTTCGTGATTTATACCAATTCCAAGTTGGGTTTATAACTTGAGCATAACCAAATGCAGTTGAAGGTCTACTACCTGGAATAATGCCAAACAATCTTTTACGTTTAGGTTTAGCAAATTGATTAAAGGAAGATTCTTGATTTATAATAGCTAATTGAAGCGCTATAGGTGTTCCCCACTTATCGAAACTTTTTTTTGTCGATTTATACCAACCTTTTTTACTATCAAATAAAATGCAACTATTAGCAGTATCAATCTGTTTCAAGGAAGTGCATGCAACTGTAAAAATTAAAATTAGAGAAAAAATAATTGCAATATTTTCAAAACGCATGAAGAATCTAATTAACATAATTTTTTAACTGTATAACCATAAATATGGCAAAAAAAGATTGTAACCTATTGAATATGCAATAAGAGTGCTTAAATTTTAATCATATAATGGCTGATACAAAAAACAATAAAGAAAGCTTAGTTTTCCAAGCTGAGGTTAGCAAACTTCTCGATTTAATGGCTAATTCTTTATACAGTGAAAGAGAGATATTTCTTCGTGAACTAATTTCAAATTCTGCGGATGCTTGTGAGAAATTAAGGTATGAAGCACTTTCCAAAAAAGGTCTTTTAGGAAAAGAAAAAGAATTAAAAATTAATATACGAGTTTCTAAGAAAAAGAAAATAATCGAAGTAGAGGATAACGGTATTGGCATGTCACGACAAGATTTAATTGATAATCTTGGAACTATTGCGCGTTCTGGTACAAACAAGTTTATTGAAGCTATGAAAACAAAAAAAGGTGATGACTTGTCATCTATAGGGCAATTTGGAGTAGGTTTTTACTCTTCATATATGGTGGCAGACTCAGTCAAAGTGTTATCAAAAAGCGCTGAATTGGAAGAATCTTTTTTATGGTCTTCTAAAGGAAAAGATAATTATATAGTAGAATCTTTTAGTAAAGAAAATAGAGGAACTATTGTAACTCTAAACATAAAAAAAGATTCTGATGAATTTTTAGATAGTTTTAGACTTAGATCCATAATTACCAAGTATTCCAATTATATTCCCTTTCCTATTTATCTAAAAGATTTAGACAATAAAGAAAAGGAAGAGAAAATTAATGAAGGGAATCCTTTATGGTTAAAGGATAAAAAAAATATAAAACCTGAAGATTATAAGCAATTTTACAACAACATATCTTTTAACTTTGATGAACCATTAAAAACTATTCACTACAACGCTGAAGGAGTAATAAATTATAGAGCTCTTTTATATATTCCAACTAATCAACCTATGGATCTATTCCAACAAGACAGAAAAAACAAAATCAAACTATATGTACAAAAAGTTTTTATTACTGATGATTGTGATGAAATTATACCTAATTGGCTACGATTTATTCCCGGTGTGATTGACTCTCAAGATATTTCTTTGAATATTAGTAGGGAAATGCTTCAAAATAACCCTGTAATTACAAAAATTAAAAAAGGAATAACAACTAAAATTTTAAATGAAATAACTACTTTTTCTTCCAAAGAAGTAGATACTTATCATAAATTCTGGAGCAATTTTGGAGCAGTCATAAAAGAAGGTTTGTATGAATTTAATGACCATCATGATAAAATTCTACCTTTACTTCGCTTTCAAACTTCGGAATCGGAAGATTTAATTTCTCTTGATGATTATTTAAAAAAAATGAAATCTGATCAAAAAGAAATATATTATTTTGCAAATACAGACAAAGACCACATTAAAAACAGTCCTCAATTAGAGGGTTTTATTGCTAATAAAATACCGGTGTTGTTTATGACCGATGCCGTAGATGAATTTTGGCTTCAAAACATTCAAAAATTCAAAGAAAAAGAATTCAAGTCCATTACAAAAGGAAAGGTAGATTTATCTAAACTTAAGAAAGATTCAGATAAAAAGGATAATATTAATAAAAATGTAACTAAAATCAATGATTTAATTAATGTATTAAAAAAAGAACTTGAAGCAAAAATATCAAACGTAATTATCTCAGACAGATTAACTAAAAGCCCGATTTTGCTTGTAGCGGACGAAACTAGCATGGATATTAATATGGAAAAGTTAATGAAAATGCATAACAAAAAAACGCAAGATAGTAAAAAAATCTTAGAAATTAATGTAGACCATCCCATGATTATTAAACTTTCTGAAACGTTAACTAAGGTTGATCATAAAAAATTATCTAACTTATTGTTAGATCAGGCAAATATTCTAGATGGAAACGTTCTTTCAAACCCTACAAATTATATTGAATCACTCACAGATTTATTTATTAAACCCTAAACTGAATTTTTAACTTCACCTTTGTTAAAATAATCCGATATTTGCTCTGCTATCTGCTCTGCAACTACTAATTGAGCTTCAACAGTAGAAGCAGCAATATGTGGAGTCAAAATAAGGTTAGGTGCATCAAAAAGAACATTACTTTTAGCCGGCTCATTTGAGAAAACATCCAAAGCGGCTCCTCTAATAATACCTTCTTCTAATGCTTTTTTTAAATCAATTTCGTCAACCAATCCGCCTCTTGCTGTATTAATTATTACAGATTTTTTTTTCATTAATTTTAATTGGCTCATTGAAATAATAGCTTTCCCATCCTTTGGGGCTTTACAATGAAAACTTATTATATCTGAATTTGATATTAATTCAGATAAATCAATTGATGCAAAATTGGGGAAATCTTTTTGTCGAGATGGAAATGACTCTGAACAAACAGTAACATTAATACCAAGAGCAAAAGCCATTTCAGCAAATCTAGCGCCTACATTCCCAAAACCTATAATGCCCAAAGTTTTACCTTTTAGTTCCAATCCTTTAAATTTCTTTTTTTCCCACAAACCTTGATGTGTTCCACAACTTGCATCTGGGATGCTCCTATATAAAGATAATAACAATGATAGTGTATGTTCTGCTGTAGCATTTGTGTTACCTCCCGGGGTATTCATTACTATAACATTATTTTTTTTAGCAGAGTCCAAATCAATATTATCAACCCCCGCCCCCGCTCTTCCTATAATTTTTAATTTTGATCCCGCTGAGATAATTTCATCTGTTGCTTTGGTTGCTGAACGTACTACTAATCCATCGTATTGGTTAATAATATCTTTAAGCTCACTAGGTGTTAAATCTGTTTGTGTATCAACCTCAATATTATTTCTCTCAAAAACTTCATTTGCAAGATTGCTTAACGCATCGGATATAAGAATTTTAGGCAAAGTTTCCTTTCACTTGATGGTAAGCCCAATCTATCCAAGGCAAGAGATTCTTTATATTGTCAGGTTCTACAGTTCCACCGCCCCATATTCTAAATGATGGAGGAGCTTTTGGGTAACCATTAATATCATAGGCTATATTTTCTTTTGTTAATAATGAAGTGATTTCCTTCATAATATCTCTTTGTTGTTTTTCCTCTTTTTTAACAAACCAATCTTCAACAATTTTAAAAGTGATACCAGTATTAGATCTAGTTTGTTTATCTGCATTTAAAAAATCAACCCAAGAAATATTTTGCACCCATGTTTCAATGAGAGAAAGAGAGGTATTTGATCTCCTAAATAATTCATCAAGACCTCCTATTTCTTCTGACCAATTTAATCCATCAATGGCATCTTCAACACATAGCATTGAAGGGGTATTTATTGTGTTTCCTTCAAATATTCCTGAAATAAGTTTTTTCTTACTCGCAATTCTAAAAACTTTAGGTATGGGCCATGGAGGTTGATAAGTTTGTAATCTCTGTAATGCTCTTGGAGATAATGCTAACATGCCGTGACCAGCCTCCCCGCCTAGAACCTTTTGCCAGGACCAGGTGAGAACATCGCATTTCCTGTAGTCTATGGGCATGGCAAAAATGGCCGAAGTGGCATCACATATTGTCAAACCTTCCCTATCATCCGGTATCCAGTCACCATTGGGCACACGAACTCCTGATGTGGTGCCGTTCCATGTAAAAATCACGTCACGAGAAAAATTTACTTTGGTTAAATCAGGCAATGTACCGTAATCAGATAGGTGTAAATTTCTATCTTCTATTTTTAGTTCATCAACAACATCAATTACCCATTCCTTGCCAAAATTTTCCCAAGCCAAAACATCTATTCCTCTATTTCCCAACAAACTCCACATAGCTGCTTCTAAAGCTCCTGTATCGGACCCAGGCATAATACCGACTAAGTAATCTTCGGGTAGATTTAGTATTGATTTCGATTTTGTTATAACTTTCTTCAATCTTTCTTTACATTCACCTGCTCTATGAGATCTGCCCAATAATGCTCCCTCTAAATTATTAATTAACCAATTTGGTCTTTTAGTAGTCGGACCACTTGAAAAATTTGGGTTGGATGGTTTTTTATCAGGCTTCTTTATCATTATATTTATTGATTAAATTCATAAACCACAAGACCATCAAGAGGTTTTGGGTCAAACCAAGTTGTTTTAGGTGGCATAGTTAAATTTTGATTAGCTACTTCTATAACATCATCAATATTTGTTGGAAATATAGAAAATGCAACACTATTAGGGTTGTCATTAACTTTTTTTTCAAGAGCTTCTAGCCCATGACAACCAGCAATAAATCGTATTCTTTCATCATTATTTACATCTTGAATACCTAATATAGGCTTTAAACAATATTGATTTAGAATATTAATATCTAAATTTGATAATAGATTGTCATCTAATAATTCTTTTTTCTTAAAGTTAATCGAATACCATTGGTTGTGATGATACATTCCAAACTCTTTTATCATCTTAGGTCTAAAAGATGTTGATTGTTTTTTGCAACTAAAAAAATTTTCTATTTTTTTAATAAATTCGCTAACAGACAATCCATTCAAATCTTTTATTACCCTATTATAATCAAAAATCTTAGATTGACTCTTTGGGAAAGCTGCTATCATAAAATAATTATACGATTCATTTCCTTTAGATTGAGTATTTTTATTATTATAATACTCTGATATTTTTTTCATAGCACCCATACGATGGTGTCCGTCGGCTATATAGAGTAAATCAATATTATTTATACTTCTTGACAATTGATTGACTTGATCAGGATTTTGAATACACCATAGAGTATGGTGAGTTTTATCGAATGATTCAAATTCATATTCAGGAGAATGTTTTGTTAAATCCATTATTAAATTATCTAACTCACTCTCATCTATGTAAGATACATAAATAGGCCCTACCTGAGTTTCAATATTGAGCATTTGGTCGGCCCTTTCATCAAGTCTACTCTGAGAAGTTAGTTCATGGCCCTTGATTCTATTGTCTATAAAATCTCTGATATTTGCTACAGCTAGAAAACCTGTCTGAAGGTGATCTTGAAATTTAATTTGATAAATGTAGAAACTCAATTCATCATCTTGTTTGATAATATGATTCTCTTTCATTTCATCAAAATGATCTCTTGCAACTCTTAAGGTATCTGCTTCTTTTAATTTACCAACAGGATTTAATATTTTTAAATAATTCCAATAATGCTTTTCATGAATATCAATTAAATGTTGTTCATTTAAATGATCTGAAGAAGGGGCAATTAAATTTTTTGCTTCTTCGTTGAAAGGTCTTGTCCCCTTAAAAGGCTTAATATCAATCATATAATTTATAGTTTCTACTTTCTAACTACCCCCGTGAAATCAAACCTAAGAGTTTTTGGATCTTTGCTCCTTCGGTGGTAAATTTAACCAATATCTCTCATATGTTGAGAATAATCCAGAAAACTAAATAAAAAAAAAATGCAAAAAATTACATACAGAATTTCAAGCTATGCAACATTTGGTAAATCAGCAAGGGCTTTATTAACATTTTCTTCTTCAAAAATATCTTCGCCAAGCTTGTTATCAAAATAATCTGAATATGCAGTCATATCAAAATGACCATGACCACTTAAATTAAATAGAATTGTTTTAGATTCACCATTTTTTTTGCATTCAATAGCAGCATCAATAGCGCCTTTCACAGCATGAGTAGCTTCAGGAGCTGGAAGAATACCTTCTTGTTTAGCAAAATCAACTGATGCTGCAAAACATTCTTTTTGACCATAAGCTTTTGCTCTTATTAATCCAAGTTCAAGTAAATGACTTAAATGATAAGACATACCATGATATCTCAAACCTCCAGAATGAGTAGCAGGAGGAATAAAAGTTGAGCCTAAAGTGTGCATTTTTAACAAAGGAGCAACATGGCCAGTATCTCCAAAATCATAAGCGTATTTTCCTTTTGTAAATGAAGGACATGACAAAGGTTCACAAGCAATTACCTCTATCTTTTTTCCACCTCGCAATTGTTGTCCCATGAATGGAAATAAGAGTCCAGAAAGATTACTTCCGCCTCCTGTGCATCCAACAATAATATCTGGATAGTCGTCAGCCTGTTCCATTTGCAAGATAGCTTCATTGCCATTAATAGTTTGATGCATTAAAACGTGACCTAATACGCTTCCTAAAGCATACTTAGTATCTTCTCTTTGAACTGCCATTTCAACAGCTTCAGATATTGCTATACCTAAACTGCCCGTATTACTTGGATCTTCACTTAAAAGTTTTTTTCCATAATTTGTAATTTCTGAAGGACTTGGGTTACACTTTGCACCAAATGATTCCATCATTATTTTTCTATATGGTTTTTGATCAAAACTTACTCTTACCATAAACACTTCAATATCAATGCCAAATATTTGACCAGCAAAAGCAAGTGAACTACCCCATTGGCCAGCACCTGTTTCAGTGTATATTTTCTTTACACCCTCTTCTTTATTATAAAAAGCTTGAGCAACAGCAGTATTCGGTTTGTGGCTTCCAGTTGGGCTTACGCCTTCATATTTATAATAAATTTTTGCAGGCGTATCTAAAAATTTTTCTAACCTTCTTGCTCTGTATAAGGGTGAAGGCCTCCATTGTTTATATATTTCTCTAACAGGTTCAGGAATTTCAATTTCTCTCTCCATAGAAACCTCTTGCATTATTAAGCCCATTGGGAATAAAGGTGCTAAATCATCAGGACCAAGAGGATCTAATCTTCCTGGATGCAAAGGAGGTGGTGGAGGGCTTGGCAAATCTGGATTTATATTATACCAAGTTTTAGGTAGTTTATTTTCTTCTAATATATATTTTATTGTATCTGTCATAATGATAAAGATACTGACGTAATATCAAAAATAAATCAACTAAAATGAGTGAATTAGTAAGTACAAATTGGGTTTATAAAAACCTCACCAACAGAAAATTAGTGATTTTAGATTGTTCTTGGCATATGCCTCAGGAGAAAAGAGATGCAAAAAAAGAATATGATAAGATGCATATAAAAAATACATATTTTTTTGATATAGACAAAATTTCAGATATCAAAACTAATTTACCCCATATGCTACCTAGTCAAAGGAAATTTGAAGAAAAAGTTAGAAGTTTTGGTATTAATCAGAATTCATTAATAGTTACTTATGACGTAAAAGGAATATTTAGCTCTCCGAGAGTTTGGTGGATGTTTAAATACTTTGGTCATAAAAATATATTTGTACTGAATGGTGGTTTGAAGAAATGGTTAAAAGAAAAAAAAACAGTCACTAATAAAAAGACATATTTTAAAAAAGGAAATTTTATATCGCGATTATCAAAGGAATGGCTTGTTACAAAAAATGAAGTTTTGGAATCAATCAACAGGAAAAAATCATTAACACTTGATGCTCGTCATAGGGATAGATTTAATGGAAAAGTCAAAGAACCAAGAAAAGATCTTAGATCTGGACATATTCCTGGTAGCAAAAATATTTTTTGGGGCAACTTAATTAACCTCAAAGGAACATTAGTTTCAAAAAAGAAAATCAACAATTTATTCAATAAATCTCATATTAAAGACAAAAAAATTATTACAACTTGTGGTAGTGGTATCACAGCTTGCATATTATCGCTATCATTGTTACATGGACTAAATATTCAAACGTCAGTTTATGATGGTTCATGGACAGAATGGGGCCAAATCAAAAAATTACCAATAAACAAATGAAATTTTTTAATGCGGGTAATGTAACAATAATAATAGCTTTATTATTAATTATCTATGCTTTGTTGAGTTATTTTAACCATTGAATATTCTTT